>NZ_QZFV01000152.1:0-14871 GCF_003600245.1 Amycolatopsis panacis | reverse complement strand
TGAAGGTTTGCAAGCACGTGGCGAGCTCCGCACCCAGCTGACGATTGCCTTGCGTCAGGGCCGGACCCGTCGGGTCAACCGGTCCCGCGCGACCTCAACCAGGGGGAAGATCCTCGACATGGTGAACATCAGCGAGCGCCCCAAGGAGGCCGACGACCGTGCGGTGCCCGGATTTTGGGAGGGTGACCTCATTATCGGCAAGGGGAACAAATCCCAGATCGCCACACTGGTCGAGCGCACCACAAGGTTCGTCATGCTCGTACGAATCCCGTATGACCGCAATGCTGAACGGGTCGCGGCGCTACTGGCCAGGAAAATGCAGACCCTTCCAGAATTCATGCGGAACAGTGTGACCTGGGACCAAGGGAAAGAAATGGCTCGGCACGCGGACTTCACGATCCGGACTGGGATGCCGGTCTATTTCTGCGACCCCCACTCGCCGTGGCAGCGCGGTAGCAACGAGAATACCAACGGGCTACTCCGCCAGTATTTTCCGAAGGGCACAGACTTGTCCTTGCACACTCAGGCGGAACTTGATAAAGTAGCGACACGGTTGAACGGTAGGCCGCGTGAGACCCTGAACTGGCGTAAGCCAATTGAAGTTTTCAGCGATCTGCTGGCGAGCCATGTGTCGCCATGATCATTTGATTCCGCCAAGTAACGCCGAAATATCTGCCCTCCGCGCAGCCATAGAACGAGTCGTCTCACACTTCAAAAACTGGCGAATACTTCACACCGACTACCGCCGCCCCTACTCCACCTACCGCGACGCCTACGACGCCACGCGCGGACTGTTCTTCTTCTCAATAGCCTGGGGTTTTGAATAACGCTCACCGTAAGGCCACGATTGAAAATTGCCATACCGTACACACGGTAGGCGACTCCGACGGAAACCCGAAACTTCGTGGAGTCCGTAAAATAGAGACCATGCGCCGGTTCACCCATCCCTTCCCCACGATTATACAAACATTTTATGATCACAGGTAACCCTCTAGCCGTCTTTGAATTCGAAGTCATCCACAGCGCCGCTAATCCTGTTCCGGAGGTAATGAATTTTGACTCCGTTCACTTCCATTTTCATCTTCACCCAGCCTTCGGCGTCCGGCGACCGGCTGTCCATCATCTTGATCATGAGTTCATTTCCTTCGTGCGGCGCGAACCGCGCCTCTTCCATGGCGAACTCCTCGTTGACGCTTTTCGGACTGTAACGTCCTGCATGTCCCCTGCCCAGCGGCTCCGCGATACAACCGCCCGGTCTCGCGGCCGCTACGGACCATCGTGCGGCCGCGAGCGCGGCTGGACAAGGGGGAGTTTGGTGGCGCACGAAATGAAATGGTGATAGATGCCGCTCTGGCCTGGGATGATGTTGGTTGCGAAGATAACAGTCATCTTGGTTGAGAGGGCACCTATCGGGTGAGTAGTTTACGTGGTGGTCGGCGGAAGTGTCCGCGGGTGCGGGTCGGCGTGGCGGATCCGTCGTTGACGGCGGTGTCGGGGGTTCGGGGCCGGGGAACTGCTTGTGGGTGCGGCTTCGGGCCGATGCCGGGTATTTCGATGGGAAACTCGCCCGGGTGGCGTTCCTGGAAGGCGTCGAGTTCGCGATCGGCGCGAAACGTATCGCGCCGCTGTGGCGGCTGCTCTCAGGTCTGTCCAAACAGGATTGGACCGACGCGATCGGCATGGACGGGGCGCGGGTCGCCGTGGCGTCCTATCCGTGGATGTCCGCGTGAGCCGCCCAGCGCCGACGCCCTCGTTCAACGATCACCCGGGCATGCAACGACCCCCGAGGCCCGGTCGAATCAAGGCGGCAACCCGTTCCCTGCCGCAGATGACCCATGCCTGCTCAGCCGCTCACGCGACCCGGTTCGCCCCGGAACGACCCGCGCCATGATCCACTGAGCCTCCGGCTCGCGGTTCGACGATCATCCGGGCAGGCGTTCGCCCCACCGGCCCGGGTGATCAGAGAGCCGGACACTCGGCCGGGAAGGTGCCGTGACTCAGCAGATGCTGCCGATGCTGGAGGTCCAGCCCCACCACATGCCGTACTCGGCGAGGTTCCCGGCGTCGTTGAGGTGGATGCCGTCGGCGTTCCACGGGCTGGGGTTCGGCAGGTTCGCCGAGCCGGCGGGCGGGATGTACTGGCGCAGGTCGACCAGTGCGGTGCCCTTGGCGACCGCGGTCTGGTGGATCACCGAGGCGTACTGGTCCCAGGTGTAGCGCAGGACCGAGCCGCCGTAGGGGTTCGGGGTCCACTTCAGCTCGGCATAGATGGACATCAGGATGTCCACCCCGGGCCGCGCGGCGCGGATGCCGTCGATCACCTTCTCCAGATCAGCCCGGAATTTCGCGGGGTCGGCCTGCGAGATCAGCTCGTTGCCGCCGAGGTCGACGAGGACCAGGTCCGGGGTGTGGGCCCTCAGGTCGGCGAGCGCGCCGGTGGTGTCCGCCCAGCGGCCGCCGGGCAGGTAGTCGGCGGCGAGCGCGCCGTTGTGCGAGTGGTTGCGGGTTTCGGTGCCCCATTCCGCGTGCAGATCGTTGGCGAATTTCGTGGTCCACCCGTAGGTGGTGGGCGCGTAGGTGTCGGTGGCGGACCGGTAATCGGTGGTGGCGTAGCCGGTGTCGGCCGAGGTGCCGAGGATGGCGACCGAGTCCTTGCGGGAGCACCAGGTGCGCTCCTGCGCGGCGTCCGCGCCGACCGTCGTGCACATACCGAGGCCGAGGGCCAGGAGCGTCACGAGCGCGACGAATCGGGCTTTTCGCATGGCGGGGGACCTTTCGAGCACACCGGGGATCCGGCGAGTCAGGAATCGGGGACCGGAGGTCTCCGGTGGGTGGTTCGTCGACGTGAGGAACCCGAACACCGGAGGCCTTGCGGACACTTTAGCGTGACAGGTCGAGGTGATCTGACCGACGCCGAGCAGACGGTGCCGTGGTCCGCACCGGGGCGCCGTGGCGTGAAGTTCCCGCTCTGCATGGGCTCGTCGGCGACGTACGCGCTCTACACCGAACGTAGGAACCGGGGCCGCCTCGCGTGTGGGCAGGGTGGCCCCGGCTCCTGTGCCACCGGGTCAGTTCCGGTAGTCCCGGGTCTGGCCGGTCGCCGGGTCGTGGTCGATGATGCCGTGCTGGAAGGTGCTGCGGCGCAGATTCCCGGCCTGGGTTTCGTCGGTGGCGGGGAAGCCGAGGTAGGAGCGTTCCCAGCCGAGTTGCGCGTAGCGGTCGCGGATCGCGCCGTAGATCAGGTGCGCGCCGGTGGCGGGTGACCAGTAGATCGAGCCGCCGTCCTGCACGTGGGTGAAGCTGCCCTCGACATTCGGTGTCGGGGTGGTGTCGGTGATCGGCAGGTGCCAACGGTACTCGCCGATGCTCTGGTACTTCTCCAGCGCAGGGCCGGTGACCGCGTGCGCTCCCGTCGCGGCGCTCCAGTACATCCGGCCGCCGGTGTAGTCGCGGTAGCGGACCCCGCCGCCGACCGCGTCGTACACCTCGGGCTTGGTCGGAGCACCCAGCTTGGCCCGGAGGGCGTCGTCGTTCTTCCAGCGCAGCGTGATCGGCGTGGTCACCTCGGGATCCGGGTCGGCCACCGACCAGGTGGTGTCCTCATTGAACAGCCAGCTGGCGTTGTAGGTGCCGCTGTCGGTACTGACGGCGGCATACACCTGGCCGCCCCAGTGACGCAGGAAGTGGCCACGGTGGGAGTAGGACTCCAGCGACACACCAGAACCCGACTTGCCCGGGCTGGAGCACCACGTTGCGTCGTTCTTGAACGGTGTACCACCGTCATTGGCGGCGAGCTTCACAATGTCGCCGTCGGCGCGCAGGTAACTACCCTCGAATTGGGTGGACTCCAGCGAAAAGCAATTCGGGTCGGCCAAGCCGTCCTTGATCGTCCAGGTCGCGCCGGTCAGCTTCGCTGTGCTCTGGTTTCCGGGCTCGCCCCGGATGATGTAAGTGCTGCCACCGTTGCTGGCGACATATGCGCCACGGACACCGAGGGTGGTCGCTTCCAGCGACTGCGTCGGCACGGCATACCGGCCGGTCTGCAGGAAGACCTCCACGTCGTGGTCGGAGCCGGCAAGCGCGGCCGCCGCAGCAGCGACCAGGCGGGGCCGCATTCCACCATTCTCGGCGCGAGCCTTGATCTCCCGGGCGACCCGCCGATTCTCCGCGGCCTTCTTTTCGTTCTCTATCACGACATCGCGATCACGCGCAGCATAAATGCCGGTGGCCAGGAAAGCTTTCCAATCCGCCGCAACCGCACTGTTCAACGCGGCCTGAGCGGCAATGGCGATCTGGGCGCCCGGGGTGGCTTTGTCGAGAATCTTGCGGATGAAGAAGTCGTCGGCCAGGTCAAGCATCGAGTCGGTCGTCTGCAATCCGACGACGGTGGCCGCGTTCTGCCGGGCGCCCCGTGCCGTCAACCGTGCTTTCTCCGCCTCATCACGGTCTCTGTCGGCGTTGATCGCGTCCGTCTGGTCCTGCCGCTTCGCCGCGAGCAGACCGTTGGCAAGGAAGACTTTCTGCTCAGCCTCCGATGCCCCGTAGGCCGCGAGCGCCGCCGCCTTGACCTTCGGATAGCCGGTCACGAAATGCCACAACTCGTAAATGAAGTCCCGGTAACCCAGATCGAGCTGCTGATCAGTGACCGGCATCGCGACGAGCGCGGCAGCACGCTGCTTCAACCGGCGCGCCTGGTCTCGCTCCAACTGCCCGCGCACATAGTTGTCCCGATCACGCCCGGCCAACTCGGTCGCCCCGGACCGGATGAACAACGTCGACGCAGGATCCCCGTCCCGGAATGCCTGCAACGCGCCTTCTTTCACCAGCGGGAATCGCACCGGGTCGGCGGTGTCGAAAATCTTGAAGACGAAATCGTGGTCACGCAGGACGAGCCAGCCTCTGTCGATGTCCAGCCCCAACGACCGGACTACCTCCACCTTCTCCTCCGGAGTCGTCTCCGGCACCCGGGTCGCCGGCGGAACAGCCGGGTCGGCAGGCGCCTCGGCCAACGCCCTCACCGACGGCACCGCCGGTGCGATATCAGCCGAAACCGGCGGGGTCGCCAACCCCGTCACCACAGCCGTAGCAGCAACGATGACCAGCACCCGGCCGGACAAGCCGGGTCTCTTGCCCATTGCAGACACTCTCATTCCCCTCTGAATTCCTCATGCCGTGCCCCGACCTGAGCGGCGAACACAGTCAAAGCCTCAACCTCACGCTCGATCAACGCGTCCGCGTGTCCGGGATCATCGACAAGCTCGGGATAACCCCAGATCGCCTGTGTCCACGACTCGCCCTCATCCCGCGTCGCAAAACGCCATTTGGCGGGCAGCCCTCCGTCCACCACCTCGAACAGCTCAATCGGATACCAATTCGGCCGTTCAGTCTCGCCCCTGATCAATGCGGTCAGTCCACGATTGAACATCGACATGCCATATACCGGATACTTCGTTCCGACCTTCACCTCAAACCGCGTTTGATCGCCAAAGTGCAGGCCATGTTCCAGCAAGCCGATCTGTTCACCCGTATTGAAGATGCAGCGGACGATCATTTTTAACCCACCGAGGACTTTTGATGATCTAGAATAACTAACAACTCGCTCGACTCGCCAAGGTAGACACCATTTCCGTCGCCGAAACAGTGGTTATCAGTCCCCGTAGATCCACAGGTATCCACGATCCCGCTCAATCGACTCGAACAGTGCTTGCAGATGCGCTACGGCGGCTGCCAGTTTCGGTTGCCGCCCGACGATCTCCTCGAGTTCAGCGCCGACTCTGCGCAGCTGCACGGTGTTGAACATCGTGTCGGCATGGAACTCCACAGTGTAGAGCAAACTAGCCGGGCGCGCGTAGTCGAGTACCTCGGTCAGGTACTGCCCAGTCGAGTCGTCGAGATAAACTTGATCGTGAATCTGGTTCCGCCGGTAAACGGAAAGCCCCATGGTCCTACCCTTCCGCTCAGGTCAGCACTTGAATCGGCATTTCTTCGACGGAGGCAGTTGTGGCCCCGTTCTCTACCGTCACGTCGACCAGATCCTCCCAGTCAAAGATTCTTTCTTCATTGTCGCACCACCCACCCAGCAAGTACGATCCCTCACTAGTCCGCTACAGAAAATTTATTCCTCGGCGACTTCTTTGCGGTATGCCGCGACCTGAGCCGCAAAGACGGCTGCAGCCGGCGCTTCGCGTTCCACCAGATCTTCATTGTAGGAAGGATCGTCGACAAGCTCGGGATACCCCCAGATCGCCTGAAGACCTGTCTCACCCTCATCCCGCGTCGCAAACCGCCAGTTGGCAGGCAGTGCCCCGTCCACAACCTCGAACAACTCGATAGGAAACCAGTTCGCCAGGCCGGTATCAGATTCAAGCAGCACCACCAGACCGAGCTTAAAGATCCCCATTCCGTAAACGCGATATGTTGCCCCAACCGAAATCGGAAACTTTGATGAGCTAGTATAGATCAGACCGCGCTTCGGTTCACCAAGTTCCGCGCCACGATTAAATAAACATTTAACAAACAAAATTAACCCCTTTAGCTATGAGTTGTGACCGCGCTACACGCCGGGACATCGACCAGCTCCTCCCATAACAATAGCGCCTTCACCGTCGCCACCACCGTCAAGCGAACTGGAACCCCTACTCCGTTGCAAAATGTCTCACTCCGCGGCAGCTTCTTTTCGATATGCCGCAACCTGGGCAGCAAAAAGACTCAAGGCTGATTTCTCACACTCAATCAACGCGTCCTTGTGTCCAGGATCCTCAACAAGCTCGGGATAACCCCAAACCGCCTGCGTCCACCGCATCCCGGAATGCCTGCAGCGCGCCTTTTTTCACCAGCGGGAACCGCGCCGGGTCGGCAATGTCGAAAATCTTGAAGACGAAATCGTGGTCACGCAGGCCGAGCCAGCCGTCGTCGATGTCCAGCCCCAACGACCGGACTACCTCCACCTTCTCCTCCGGAGTCGTCTCCGGCACCCGGGTCGCCGGCGGAACAGCCGGGTCGGCAGGCGCCTCGGCCAACGCCCTCACCGACGGCATCGACGGCACCGCCGGTGCCGTATCGGCCGAAACCGGCGGGGTCGCCAACCCTGTCACCACAGCCGTAGCAGCGATGGTGACCAGCACCCGGCCGGACAAGCCGGGTCTCTTGCTCATTGCGGACACTCTCATTCCCCTCTGGATTCCTCATGCTGTGCCTCGATCTGAGCGGCGAACACAGTAATTTTATCGCCGAAGTGAAGGCTATGTTCCGATCAACCGAGCTGTTCACGCCGTATTGTATATGCAGCGGACGATCATTCTTTTACCCCCGTCGAAAATTTGAGAACTGAAGTCATCGAGAGCACCAGTGATCACGTTCCAAAAATCGTGAGCAACCTCAAGCTATGACCACCCACAAACCCGGCGCGACAACTGTGATCCTGTCAGATCGCCCATCGGATCGCCCATGCGTTCAACACCCAAGGTGGCCGGAGTGCCACTGGCCGAAATCCCCGTATTCCCCCAGAAGTAATCAGCTCGGCGGCACCGGATCGCATCAACCCATCCTCTTCTCACCAAGCCGGATATCGTCATTCCTCTTCGGGCTCACCATGGCAGCGGCTAGTCTCATCGCCTGATCCTCGTTTCCAGTAGCCGGATCGCCACCAGTACAAGGTCGTCCGATCATCAGGCCAAGGCCCGCGCAACACTTCATCCTCATCGAAGCCATCTCTCCGCAGATCGATCGGCCGCCAGTGCGGCTCCCTCCGATAGAGACATCCGGCACTCGTCACCGTGACCGCAAGTTGCGCTTCAACCAGAGAACTCCGGTTCGCGCCAGGCGCGTACGTCGGCCACCGGAGCTGCACCAGATCATCCTCCCAGTCGCAGACGGGGCAGATGGCGTACGAACCAGGCGGTTCGCCGTGGACCAGATATCCGCAGCACGGACAGGGATACTCGAGGTTCATGAAATCAGTATTCCAGGTTGCGCCTCGAAATACCCTGGGGGCGCTTTGAAGAAGGTGACGATGCCCTTCGTTCCGGTCACGGCGAACTCATCGGTCGCCGGGTCGAAGTAGAACTTTGTGGTGCCTTGCTGCTTGACCTTGACACCAGACCGGCGACCATCACAGGTACACGTGAGGTCAGCCGCCGCCTCCCGGTACTCGATCTGGCTCTCGTAACCCATCTCCGCCCCGTGCTTGGCGAAGTGGACATCCAGATTGCGAGCACTCGACCAGCCATCGGCACCGCAGCCGGCGTTGTGTACCAGAACGTCTTCGCTTCCAGCGCTGACGTAGTAGGTGTGCACGGATGCGACGGTCAGATTGTAGACAGGTGTGCTCTCGTCCCAGGTCTCGACGGCACGGACCGCATGCACGGCGCCGGTAGAGTCAGTGAGAAGGTCGCCAACTCGGACGAGCCCGGCATCGACCCAGCCACCTCTGGCTTCCAGCCAAATGGGGTGCGCAGCGGTAACCCGGATGTTTCCACTGTCGATCGTGATCTTCACCAGATGCTTGAGGCCGCTCCCGGTGATCACTGCGTCGACCGCGCGGACGGAAGTTATGTGCGTTTTCGGGTCCGTCGCGGTCACCAGTGCCCCGGGCCGGACGTCCTTGATCGGCCGATGTGTGTTGTCCGCCATCAGCACCGAAGTGTCCGGTACGAAGCTATTGCACGGGATCTTCGCCTCGCTGAGGATCTGCTTCATGCCGTCGAACAGCTTCCGGCTTGCGGCCGCCCCGTCGAGGAAGGTGGTCAGGCCGCCAGTGATCTTCGCGATGGCAGAACTGACGGCCGGCAGTTTGGCGATGACGGTAATCAAGGAGCCGGCATCGACGACCGTCCAGAGGCAACTGACGATGTCACCTTCGCCGAAACACCGTTTGGCGTCATTGACCCCGATCAGGTCGAGCAGAACATCGGCACCGTTTTCCTTGATATAGTCAAGAATTCCCTTGTTAGCCTTGGCGAGCGCGTCCTTGTACTCTTGGACAAGTTCCGGGCCGCCTTCGTTGAAGAGTGCGTCCTCGTCTTCTGCGCTGAGCTGCGGTTCGCTCGGTCCGCCCGCTTGCTGGGCCCGCTTGGCTCGTTCAACTGCTTGACGTTTCCGTTCCGCCTGTTCGGCCCTGTCGGCTGCGTGGCCTGCGTCGATGGCGTGCTGCAATGCGTCACGCGCGGCTTGGGCGGTGTTGTTCGCGTGGGTTTGGGCTTCAGCCGCGGCCTTTTCCGCAGCAGTAGCGTCGGATTCGGCGCGGCTGGCCGCACCGCGGGCGGCGGCAGCGTCGGATTCTGCGCGGTTGGCGGCAGCACGCGCGGCGGCTGCCTCGCGTTCAGCAGCGGAGGCTGCCTTCCCGGCGATGGCGGCGTCGTTGTTGGCGGCGTTGGCCGCGGCACGGGCTTTGACCGCGTCGGCGCGGGCTTGGGCGTCCGCGTCGTGGGAGCGTGTGGCGGCGGCACGAGCCGCAGCACCGTCGACTGCGGCATCGGCGGCGGCCTTCTGGGCTTCCGCCGCCGACTTTGCCGCAGCGGCCGAGGAGTGTGCCGCGGCGGCCGAGGCATCGAACGCGGGTTTCACCTCGCCCGCTGCCCGGTCGGCAGCGGCCTGGGCGCGTTGTGCGGCGTCGAGGGCTTCGGTCGCGCGTTGCTGCGCGGCAGCGGCCTGTTCGGCGCCGACGGCTTTGGCCTGGTTCGCAACCAGCACGACGAAGTCGGCGTCGAGGTCACCGCCGCTGAACGGGGCCGCCACGATGATCGCGGTGTTCGCAGGATCAGTGATCGCCGCTGAGGAGTTCTTCGCCGCCGACGCGGCCTGCACCGCCAACCCGGCCTGGGTGGCGGCAGACACGGATTCGGCTGCTGCTGCGTCGGCTTCGGCTTTGGTGCGCTCCGCCGAGCGTGCGGCCTGGATCGCTTCGTCTGACGCACGTTCTGCGAGTGCCACAGCGTTACGGGCGGCCTCGGCTGCTTGTGCTTCGGAGAAGGTGGCGTCCGAGGCGGCAGCGTCGGCCTTCAACCGGGCCGCGTGAGTCGCGGCGGCTTCGGACTCCGCCCGGTTCGCTGCCGCATTCGCCCGCGCCGCCGCTGCAGCCGCCTGCTGCGCCGCAGCCCGCGCCCGAGCGGCGTGCGCGCCGGCCTCGGTCGCCGCCGCGCGGGCACCCGCCGCCGCGCCGGTCGCAGTGTTCGCCGCACCCCGCGCGGCACCCGCGGCATTCCGCGCAACCACCGCCGCGCTGCGAGCCTCGTCCGCAGCGTCCTGCGCCGGCTTCTGATTCTGGCCGCCCCGAGCCGCTGCGGCCATCGAATCCATCGCCCCGGCGCGGGCCTCAGCCGCCCGCTGGTCGCGTTCGGCCTGATAGGCACGGTCGCGTGCATCCGCGGCGTTCCGTTCTTCACCACGCGCGCGGGTTTCCGCATCCGCGGCCCGCCCGTTTGCCGCGTCCGCGGCGCCACGGGCTCCGGCCGCGATCCCCGCTTGGCGGGTGGCCTCCGCGCGTGCGGAGTGCGCGACCGCGGCCTGCTGATCCGCGCGCGATCGTGCCGCTGCAGCCGCCGCACGCTCCCGCTCCGCCTTCTGGCGAGCAGCCGCCGCGTTCGCGGCTTCACGTTCGGCGGTGACCCGCGCGGCGCGGGTCCGTTCGGCCGCGGCCCAGGCTTGACCCTCAGCGGCCTCGGCCGCCTGACGGGCTGCCTTCGTCCGTGCTGCGGCGTCTTTCGCCGCATCCGCCTGCACTCGAGCCGCGTCGGACAGCTGTGCTGCGAGCTTCGCGTGCTCCTCGGCGTGCAGACGCCATTGGTGCGCTTCGGCGGCGTGCCGTTCGGCCTGTTCCTGGGCGTTGCGAGCCTGGTCGGTGAACGCCGTCGCGTCGATGGTGTGCGCCGCGGTCTCCGACGCACTCACCGCGGCCTGCGCGGCGTTGGCCAGACCCGTGGCCATCTGCGCCCACTGCACACCGTAGGTCAGGCCGGTCTCGACCAGAATGTTCGCCTGCACCTGTGCAGACGCCGACGCCCGCTGCGCGTCCTCCGCGGCCTGGCGGGCGTAGCCGAGCTGACGGGCGACCTCGTTCTTCTGGCGGTCGAACGCATCCGCCGGATGCTTCCCACCCGCGGTGTTCGCCGCCAGGATCTGCGCCGCCGTGCGTGCCTCGTTCCCGGCCGACACCAGCGCGTTCGACGCTTTCTCCAACGCGCGGACACCATTGCCGTGCGCCACCAGCAGATTCCGGCGCGCCTGCGTGGCCCGAGCGGACCGGCGCGCCAGATCAGACAGCTCCTCAGCCGCCTTGATCCGTGCCTCTTCGTCCTTGAGCTGCTGTTCCCGCGTGTCCGCGTCGGCCTTGGCCGCCACGAGATAGCCGGACTTCAGGAACTCCGTGATCGCCGTATCACCGGCGTCCAAAGCCGCCTGCGCGGCGCGCTGCACCGCCGGACCCGCTGCGGCGGTCAGCATGAGCACCCGGGCACGAGCCTGATCCCGTAGCTCCTGCTCGCCCCTGGCCACATCCGCGTCGCGCTGGTTCGCGATGTCCTTGCCGTAAGTCAGAAACACGCTGCGGTCAAACGCGCTGCCCGCAAGCACCCGCTCCACCTCAGCCTTGAGGTAAGGGCCACCCGTCCCCCGCAAGGCCCGCACCTCGGCCAGCTCACGACGCTCGACCTCAGCCTCACGAGCCCGCGCCCGTGCTAGAGCCTCCGCATTACCGTGGTCGAGGAACTCCATGATCGCCGCGCTACTACCCACGGCCAGTGCGGCCGCCGCCGCTTCACGAACCTCCGGCTCCTCGGCCAGCTCCGCGTTGTCCACCACAATCTGGCGCAATCGCGGATCACCTGGGTCCGGTACCCCGGCCGAACCATCCCACTCTCGATACGGATCCGAGGGCATCGGCCGTGCCGGGTCCTCCCCCGCCGGCTGATCCGCAGCGGCCACGGCCCGGCCTGGTACGGCCGTCGCGGCGCCCGGCTGGACCAAACCGGCCAGCACCGCGAACGCGACAAAGAGCAAGAAGAGTCTTCGGGCGTGTTTCAACGCAGTCCCTTCGGGATCGGGTGCGGCAAAGCGCACACCTGAAATACAGAAAAGTCGTGCTCAGCGCTCGTGAGTTTGGTGCGGCCGGTTCAGGCGGCGCGGACCCGCTGCTCGCCGTCTTCGGCCTGCTGCACCAACCCGGCCCAATACCGAGCCTGCTGCGCGGCCAGCGTGCTCTCATCGGCCCACGCGGCCTGGTTGTCCCGCGCCGGCCCGATGATCGCGGCCCAGTTCAGGCCGCTCGCCGCATTCGCCGCGGCCAGCACACTGGCCCAGTTCGCAGCCTGCTGGTCGGCCAGACGCTGAGCCTCACCCCAATACGATCGTGCCGGACCGGTCTGCTCGCCGACTGCCTGCCACGCCCGCACCGCCGTGGCCTTCGCCCGCTCGGCCAGATCTCCCGAGGCGTCCCGTGCGGCCTGTTCGGCCGCTGCCGCGTCACTCAGCAAACGGGAAAGCGCGGACCGCCAACGCATTTCGTTGTCGGCGCTGCGCCGACGGTGCGTATCCAGGTCCAGCGTCGCGCCGAAGGCCCATCCACCGGCGAAGAAATCGACGACATCGCTGTCGGTCGCGCCGAGCCGCACTGCATACGACGCGCTCACCCGCACCTGCTCACCGGGATCGTGGGCGGCAAGATCACGCACGAACTGCCGGTCGCGCTCGGCCAACGCCTTTGCCTGCTCACCGGTGGTCTCACGGGCGGTCCTGTCGCGCTGTTTGGCCGCCTCGAACCCGCCGTTCGCGAACTGCTCGCGGTCTGCGTCGCGAGGGCTGTTCATCGCCTTCTGCGCTTCGGCATGCACGGCCGGGGAAAATTCCGCCGGATACGTGGCCAGCACCCACTTCACGAAATCCGTATTACGAGCCTTCTTCTCCTCCGATAAACGCACCGCATACGCGTAACCAGAGTCCATGAACTGCCGGATCGCCGCCTCCGGCGACTTCGACAACACCGCCTGCCACGCCGCGATCCGCACGATCGACCGCGAATCGTTCATCGCCAGATACCGCACCCACGCCTTCTCCGCGGCGAAATCCTGAACATCGGCCGTTACGGCCACCGCCACCGGCGACGACCCGGCCATACCCAACGAGACCGCCACCGACAGGCAGACCGCAGACAGCACAATGCGCGCACGCATCCGTTTTCCCTCCCCTGGAACCGCGGGCCGAAACGCCCCACGCGGACAGAACAAAATTAGTGAAACCGCCCACCACGCACAAGCGAGATGATCATCACCAACCACCACGTAACGAACCGCCGAGCCGCAACGATCGTCGAAATCCGGGCGCCCCGGATCCGGCGGGCCGACGACGGTTCCGACTCCGGCGCAACGCACTCATCGATATCGGATCGCCCGGCTCACCCGACCGCGCGTAATCCGGCTGCGCGGTGCGCCCGGGATCTGGCAGGCTCACGGTCGTGAAGATCTTGTTCGCCACCGCGCCCGGGTACGGGCTGACCCTGCCGATCATCCCCCTGGTGTGGGCGGCCCGTGCGGCCGGGCACGAAGTCCTGCTCGCCACCGCCGCCGAGGTGGCCGAAGCCAGTGCACGCGCCGGGCTGCCGGTGTCCGATGTGTTCCCGCACCGGGACGTCTGGCAGGACCTGGTGGCCAGCGTCACCGGCGACGATACGGACGAGGCCGCCATGCCGGAGGAATACCGGCTGGCCCGCCGTGGAAACGGGCCGTTCGCGCTTTTTACCGCGACCATGACCGAAGGCACCATCGAGGCGGGCCGCGCGTTCGGCGCCGAGCTGGTGGTCACCACCTCCGACCACGCGACGGGCATACTCGCCGCGGCCGCGCTCGGCGTGCCGGTGCTCGAAGTGGGCAACCGGGTCTCCTGGTCGATGCGCGACATCGACTGGCGTAACGAAAACGGGCAGGACATGTCCGGTGAGGACCAAGTCACCCGCGTGATGCGGGAGAAACTCGGTATCGGCCAGGCCATCGCGCGCCCGATCGCCCGGATCGACCCGCGAGCGCCCAGCATGGGCGGGCTGCACCCGCAGGACGAGCATCCCGACGAACGCGACGGCGTGCCGTGGTGGCCCATGCAGTTCGTGCCCTACAACGGCGGCGCTGTGCTCCCGGAATGGGCGCTGTACCGACCGGAACGTCCGCGGATCGCGGTGACGCTCGGTACCGTGGTGCCGAGCGTGAACGGGGTCAGCAGCCTGGCCGCGGTGCTGGCGGGTCTCGGCGGGATGGACGTCGAAGTCGTGCTCGCCGCGGGCACCGCCGACCTGAGCGAATTGGGCGAACTGCCGGCGAACGTACGCTCAGTGGGCTTCCTGCCGCTGTCGGCGTTCCTGCCGTCCTGTTCGGCGATCGTGCATCACGGCGGTTCCGGCACCACCGCCGCGCCGCTGTTCTACGGTATCCCGCAATTGATCCTGCCCGGCTTCGCGGACAACCCGGTGTCCGCGCAACGCGTCGTCGACCGCGGGGTGGGCCTGTCCCACGACCCGGCCACCATCGACGCCGACACGGTGCGGTCCATGGTGCAGCGGTTGCTCACGGAGGACTCGTTCGGCAAGGCAGCCGCCGAAGTGCGCGCGGAGATGGCCGTCCAGCCGAGCCCGGCCAGCGTCCTGGCGCGCGCGGTCGAGGCGGTGCGGTAGGCCGACCGGCAAGGCTGTGAAGGGTCCCTTCACAGCCCCAGCGTCCAGGGTCCCGGCAAAGTTGGTCGAGGACCCGTGATCAGCAGAGAGAGCCGTGGCTGCCCGACCGGTTTCGGGTCCGTGAGGGTGCCCCTGACGGACTCAGAGTCCGTGAAGGGTCCCTTCACAGCCCTCCGCAGCTGCGCAGGGCCCTCCACACCGACTTTGCCGACGCCCTAGCC
>NZ_QZFV01000151.1:0-15140 GCF_003600245.1 Amycolatopsis panacis | reverse complement strand
CGGACCCACTCCCCGGAAAAACGCACGACAAGAAGGCGTTCGACGAGACACCCTTTGCTGAGGTCGTCCGAAACTCCGGCGGCGGCATCGGCGACAAAGGCTACCAAGGCACCAGCCTGGTCACCCCGCGAAAAAAGCCAAAAGGAGGAGAACTCAGCAAACGAGACAAAGAAAGTAACGCCGAAATATCTGCCCTCCGCGCAGCCATAGAACGAGTCGTCTCACACTTCAAAAACTGGCGAATACTTCACACCGACTACCGCCGCCCCTACTCCACCTACCGCGACGCCTACGACGCCACGCGCGGACTGTTCTTCTTCTCAATAGCCTGGGGTTTTGAATAACGCTCAAGCTCGATGCCTTCCTTGTGACCTCCAACCGGAACATTCGCCCCGGCCGGAGGGACGCTTGCGCGAAGCAGAGCCAGAGCACGAGGCAAGGCCCAGCATGCATGACCTTAACACCAAGGCATCTGATGCCAGTAGATCGACCGCTCTTCATGAGCCTTACATGAGAATATTACACAGCTTTCGCGCTTGGGTTCAGTGTCGGGAGTGCTGGCCGCGAGACGACCGCGCCACGAACGCCCGCCAGCGCACCTCACCCACCCATGCAGGGCACTCGAACGTCCAACCGGCGCCGGAGTCCGGGACTCAGCCTACGAACAGGGACCACAGCTGCCAGCCACAATTGCACATATGAGCAACCGAAGTCCTCGCCCGTGTCACCAATTGCCGACATACAGTTAACCGTGAGTAATTTTTTACCCTTAGACGATCACCCAGAGGTCGTATAGCCCACTAACCTGCACGTTCGACCTGCAGGAACGGTCAGACACGTACGTGTTGCATGCGGCACTTGTATGCACTTTAGAGTTGACAAAGTGATGACATCCGTCGCAAGGTGAGAAGACCCTGCCGGAGGTTCACTCGCCGGTGTGATTTGCCCTGACTTCCATGCAACAATCTTCAATATCACAAATATGACAACAGTGGAGATGTCGATTCCGAGATGCAGGTACGGGTCACCGCGCGAAACCGGCCGGGGCAGGCGCCGGCCGCGACGCAAACCCGGAAAGATCATCCGGACGACGCGCGTCCCCAAGATGATGCGAACACCCTCGGACATACTCCCATGACTATACGCGCAAGTCTCCGACCGGTGCATCAATGAGAAAGCGGGAAAATGACCCAAGGAACGGTTGATGAACAGACTGGCAACGATGACTTGAAGTCGCAGAACGACTCGACCAAGCCAGCGCCGAGCGCCAAGGGCGGAGGAGGAGGCCTGGAGCGCGTGACGGTCAACTTGGCCCCACGAGCGTCCCGAGCACTGGAAAACGCCGTAAAACTGACCGGAGACTCCAAGACGGACACCATTAACCGGGCATTGCAGGTCTATGCCTACTTGGAAGAGGTCTGGGATAACCAGGGAGAGGTTCTCATTCGAAGCAAACCCGACAGCACCGAGCTGATCGCGCTTAAGTTCTTTTAAATTTATTCTACCCCCTACGGCAAATAGCAATATTTGCGAGAATTTCGGAGTACGCCGCCCGAGGTGCCAGTCGTTGCCGTTGCGCTGAGAGGGGTACCGGGTCTGTGCCACGCCAACGACTGGCGGTGTGGGTCAGGCTTCCCGTACCGCGCCCGTCACCGCCCAGTGGCCGGAGCGCCAGCGGACCAGTACCGCGCCCAGGCGCAGCACCATGAACAGCGACAGCCCGGTCCAGATGCCGGTCAGGCCCCAGCCGAAGGTCAGGGACAGCCAGATCAGCGGCAGGAAGCCCAACCCCGCGCTGAGCAGCGTCGCGGTGCGGAGGAAGGCGGCGTCGCCGGCGCCGAGCAGGACGCCGTCCAGAGCGAAGACCACGCCGGCGATCGGTTGCAGGGCCACGAAGAACCACCAGGCGTGCGGGATCTCGCCGAGGACGCCCGGGTCCGAGGTGAACGCGTGCGGCAGCGTGCTCCACAGCGCGGCGAACACCGCGCACAGGAAGCAGCCGAAGATCAGCCCGTAGCCGGTGATCTGGCCGGCGACCCCGCGCGCCTGCCGGGCCGCGCCGCCGCCGAGCGCGGCGCCCACCAGTGACTGCGCGGCGATCGCCACCGAGTCGAGCACCAGCGACAGGAACGTCCACAGTTGCAGCACCACCTGGTGCGCGCCGACGGCCTCGGTGGAGGTGCGGGCGGCCACCGCGGCGGCGGAAACGAAGCACGCCTGGAACGCCAGGCTCCGCAGCACGAGGTCCCGCCCGAGGCCCAGCTGTGCCCGCATGACGGCGAAATCCGGGCGCAGCGGCACCCGTTCCCGCGCCAGCGCGGCAAAGAACAGCCCGGCCGACACGACCTGCGCGACGACGTTCGCGATCGCCGAGCCTTCCAGCCCCCAGCCTGCGCCGTACACCAGCAGCGGGCACAGCACGGCGGAGAGCCCGTTGCCCGCCAGCACGTATCGCAACGGCCGCGCGGCGTCCTGCACCCCGCGCATCCAGCCGTTGCCCGCCATGGTGACCAGGATCAGCGGAGCGCCGAACAGTGCGATCCGCAGCCAGGACACCGCGGCATCGGCGATTTCGTCACTACCGGACAGCGCCCGCGCGACCGGCCCGGCCAGCGCCTGCCCGGCGACCAGCAGCACCAGCCCGACGAGCACGGCGAGCCAGGTCGCCTGCACCCCCTCGCGCACGGCGTCGGAACGCCGCCCCGCACCGTGCAGCCGGGCGGTGCGCGAGGTGGTGCCGTAGGACAGGAAGGTCAGCTGCGTGGAGATCTGCGACAGCACCACCCCACCCAGCGCGAGCCCGGCCAGGGGCAGCGCGCCGAGGTGCCCGACCACCGCGGTGTCGACCAGCACGTACAACGGCTCGGCGGCCAGCACACCGAGCGCGGGCACGGCGAGACCGAGCACCCGCCGAGCAGGGACACGCTCGACGGAGGCCACGACGGAGGGAGAGCTTTCGGACACGGCAAGAGCGTAACGGCCACGCCCGACAGGAATGATGAAAACACCCCGGCCGCTGTGTCTCTCCCCCTGACTGTCGGCCTGCAATCTCGCCGAGCAGACATCCTGAGCTGCCTCGCAGTGGGCCGGGAAGCTAGAGCTGCGGGGCGCGGGACAGGGCCTCGCGCAACCGGTCCAGCACCTGTTCCGCGGAGCCGGTCGCGGTGCAGCCCGCGGCCTGGCGGTGACCTCCCCCGCCCAGTTCCGCAGCCGCCGCGGAAACGTCCAACGTGCCCGCCGAACGGAGAGACACCGTCCAAAGCGGACCGTCGTCGGCCGATCCGGATTCCTTCAGCACCGCGGCGACGCCCGCTTCGCTGGTCGCGCGCACCACGTCGATCACCGACTCCACTTCCTCACTGCGTACAGTGGCCGCGGCCGAGGCGCGGACCACTGCGTGCACGAAGCCGAAGCCTTGCGCGGCATCCGGCTCCAGGCAGGCCTCAGCGAGCACAGTCGACAACATCGGCAGCCAAGCGAACGGATGGTCGTCGATGATCCGCCGTGTCACCTCTGTCGGATCGACGCCCGCTTCCAGCAGACGCGCAGCTATCCGGTGGGTCTCGGGACTTGCTCGGCGGAAACCACTGGTGTCGGTGACGATTCCGGCGTACAGGCTGCGCGCGGTCGGTTCGTCCAGCTCTTCGCCCATGGCGTCGATGATTCGTGCGACGAGCACCGCGGTCGCTTCGGCGGTCTCGTCGACGACGTGATGTGTGCCATAGCGTGCGTTGGTCGCGTGGTGGTCGACGACGAGGACGGCGCGGGCTACGGCCACACGCGGCGCCAGCCGGCCCAGCCGAGCCGGCGTCGGGGTGTCGAGAGCCACTAGGAGACCGTCTGTCGCCGGCAAGTCGGCAACCCGGGTCAGCAGACCGTCAACGTCCAGCCAAGCGAGCGTTTCCGGGGTCTCGTCGGGTTCGCCGAAGGAGACACGTACGCGGGCGCCACGCCGGTGCAGCACATGGCCGAGGGCCAGCGCGCTGCCGAGTGCGTCCGCGTCCGGCCGTACATGCCCGAGCAAAGTCACGTCGGTGGCCTCGGCCAGCAGTGTCGCTGCGGCCTCAATGTCCTGCGCCAGAGAAGCTGTCACAGTGCGTCACGCTACGCTCTGCGGGATGCCTGAGTACGTGATCCTTGTCCTTCCGTCCGCCAACCGCGTGTACGCCGCGTCGTCACCGACCCTGCTACGCGCCGAGCTGGCGGTGTTCGGCATGACCGGGATGCGCGCCGCGGTCTCGAACGTCGAGGAGGTCGAGCTGGGCGGCGTCGGCTACGTGAAGTTCACCTGCGCCGAGCCGCTGAGCGAAACCGACCTCGCGCTGTTGTCGAACCTGTCGTCGCTGTACGCGCTCTTCGAGCTACGCGAAGGCCTCCTGGCGCCGGTGACGGTACGGCCACTCGCCGAGACCGACTCGGACCTCCTCACGATCCAGAAGTACCCGGGCAAGACCAACGAGCAGTTCACCAAGCTGCTCCTCAATCTCACCCTGCTGGCCACCGCAGCGCCCGCGGACTGGCCTGGCCGGCCGTTGCACGTACTCGACCCGCTGTGCGGCCGAGGAACCACGCTCAACCAAGCGATGATGTACGGCTTCGACGCGACCGGTCTTGACGTCGACAGCCGCGATTTCGAAGCGTACGAACAGTTCCTGAAGACATGGCTGCGTACGAAGCGGGTGAAGCACACCGCGGACGCCGGACAGCTGCGCCGTAACAAGGTGCGCCTCGGCCGTCGCCTCGACGTGGAGTACGCCTTCGACAAGGACGACTACAAGGCCGGCCGGACCCGTCGCGTCGTCTACTACAACGCCGACACTCTCACCGCGGACGAGCTGCTACGCCCATCTTCGATGGACCTGGTCGTCACCGACGCGCCGTACGGCGTCCAGCACGGCAGCCACCGCGAAGCGGGCCTCACTCGCAGCCCACGCGACCTCCTCGCCGCCGCAGTACCCGTCTGGACCCGTGTACTGCGCCCTGGCGGCGCGATGGGAATCTCGTGGAACACCCACGTGCTGCCACGCAAAGAACTGGTGACGATCCTGGGCCGCGCAGGCCTCGAAGTACGCGAAGGCGGCCCGTACGAGCAACTCGCCCACCGCGTCGACCAAGCAATCGTGCGCGATCTCGTGGTGGCTTCGAAACCCGCGGCCTGATCCCCGGTCAGACTTCGGCGCGCAGGCTGCTGACGTGGAAGAGCGCCGCCCGCAGGTCGTTCACGGCCCGTTCCACGTCGACGGGGGCGTGCAAGGTGGTGAGATCGGCAGCGCGGTAGTCGAATTCCCGGTATTTGTCGATGACGTGTTCCGGGACGCCCATCTTCCGCCGGTGGCGGACCAGCCACGCGAATTCCGCTTCGCCGACTTCCCCGTCCGCTCCCGCGATCACCAGCAAGGCCTTGCCGTAGTTGAGGAAAGCCTCCTCGGTCGCCGCCGACAATCCGTACAAGTCCTGGGACAGCTCACTCATCGGCATCATCTGCGCCTGGTTCACGGGGTCCTCCTGACCTGGTCTCGCGGGTTTCCGCGCCGCGAGTTCACCGGCCTGTCGGCCGTTCGGCGGCGTTGTTCACCTGATCCGACGAAGAGCCATACGCCCAATTCAGCAAACGGACCAGCAGCGTGTCGCCGCTGGTCCTTGCGGCTGCTGAAGAACCACGTCGCGCTTACCGAGAACATCCCGAAACTGGATCACTCCACTATCGGCCGGGTCTTCACAAAGGCCAGGGTTCCGGCAAAGTCGGTGTAGAGGTCCGTGAAGGGACCCTTCACGGACTCTGAGTCCGTGAAGGGTCCCTTCACGGACCCGAAACCGGTCCGGCGCACGCCACGAGGTGGTCGCACACACCTCCGCATCGCCCACTGCCGGGTCCCCGACCAACTTTGCCGACACCCTGTCACAAAGGCGCCTTGGGTGTCAGCCACTGTGCGAGGTGTCCCACCAGAGCAGTCGCCTCATCGAGCCGGCAGTGAGCTCCGATGTACATGTCCGGCCGCACCAGGATCGCCCGTGCCTCACCGTGGCTGATCTCGTACTGCTGCGCCAGTTCCCCCAGCCGGTCGGCAACGGTGTGATCCTCGTCGAAAGCCGGATGCCTGTCGCCGGTGACCAATACGGAGAGAACCCATTCGCCGTAATCCGCCCGCATCGCGCCGGCGAGTTCCTGCGCCCGCACGAGGTCGGCAGGTCCATCGGCGCCCGGTACCAGCAACAGGGTGAAGCCACCCACGGAAGCGTGGGCCATTCAGGGGACGGCCCGGCCGCGGTCCGCCGAAGCCCGGGACAGGCCACGTCTTGCGATCGTCGTGGGCCGGAGCGATAGCCGACCGGCCGTTTGCGCAACAGTTCGCTCGTGGACAGTCGCAACCGCCCACCCGTGAACCTCCGCCACCCGGGGGTGGCGCGAGAGCCGCCGTAACACGGGGCTCCGGCGATCGGCGTCGGGAATCCAGTCGAAAGCGACGTTTCCTGCGCCGAGATCCCCTTTCGCCGTCTCGTATTCGTCCAGTGCGTGCTCGGCGGCACCCGAGAGACTCTGCCGCCTCGGCGCATTTGCATTGGCCCAGCGTTGCGGTCGTGACCTATCTTGAACCATTCCCGGTGAACATTCCCGAATACCCGAAACCAGAGACCGTCGGGGACGGCACACAAGGCCTCAGACCGAATGGGTCTGTCGAGAATTGCGGGAGAAACCCGGATCGCGATTTCGGAGTAATTCGGCGCGGCCGGCGCACGGTCTTCGCGCGAGTCAGGGACGGCTACCGGGCGGACGGGGCAGCCGGGGGCGGCGCACCCACCGGGGCGGGGCGCCGGGCGCAGGCGGCGACATACGCCGCGGCACCACTCGGCAGGGTGCCGCGGCGTACGCCGCACCTGTATTGCCGTATCTCAGCCCCGGGACTCCTCTTCTGCGGCTTCGTCTTCTTCCGCATCGCGCGGTGGCTTGTACGGGTCCGCTTCGCCGGCGTGCTGGGCGCCGGTCGCCTGGCGGGCCACCTCCGCGTCGGCCTCGCGGGCCTTGGCGAGCAGCTCTTCGATACGGCGGGCGTCGTCGGGGATGCTGTCCGCGACGAAGGTGAGCGTCGGGGTGTAGCGGACGCCGGTGCCCTGGCCGACTTTGGTGCGCAGGACGCCGCGGGCGGCTTCCAGCGCGGCGGCGGCGCTCGCGAAGTCCGGCTCCGCGTCGACGCTTTCACCCAGTACCGTGTAGTACACCGTGGCGTCGTGCAGGTCCGCGGTGACGCGGGCGTCAGTGACGGTCACCGCGCCGAGCCTCGGGTCCTTGATGTCGTGCTCGATCGCCGAGGCCACGATCTGCGAGATCCGCTTGGCGAGCTTGCGTGCCCGAGCGGGATCGGCCATGGCTGAGGTCTCCTTCTTCGAAATCTTCAGTTCTCATCGTCCGGGCCGAGGACCCGGCGGTGCGCGGAGAGCAACGTGAACTCCGGCCGCGCGGCCACGAGCCGCTCGCACGAGTCGAGCACGTCCCGGACATGGTCGCCTCCTGCGGCGACCGCGGCCACCCCGATCAGGGCGCGCCGGTGCAGGTCCAGATGCCCGGCCTCGGCGACGGCAACCGTGAACCGCTTGCGCAGCTCGGCCACCACCGGCCGGACCAGGGACCGTTTCTGTTTTAGTGAATGCACATCTTCGAGCAGCAGGTCGAGCTCAAGAGCTCCGACGAACATAACCAGGCACCTTCGGCTCCGAACGCGACCACCACGGCAGCACGCGACCACGACAGCAGTCCAAGTACCCCACCCCGACCGGGACACGGCACCCGACCGCCACACATCACGATAGAGCCCCCGCACCCCCCGCTCCCACCGGGGGCACGACACACCACACCCGCCCCGCACCCCCCGACCACGAGGCTGTGAAGGGACCCTTCACAGCCTCAGAGTCCGTGAAGGGTCCCTTCACAGCCCTGCGACGCAAGGTGAGTGCCCAGGGCCAGGACGCCCTCCCACCCCGTCACGAGCGTGGAGCGACAAACGCAACCACCCACGACGGGGGTCCAGGGGGCGCGCCCCCTGGCGGGGGTTTGGGGGTTCGACCCCCAAAGGACACCGCGAAGGAGAGCAGGGGCGAGCGCAGCCTGCGAGCACGCCCCTGCTCTCTGCTAGCGCTAGCTCCTCGGCTTTTCGCGCTGTTCGTAGGTCTCGATCTGGTCGTCGACCTTGATGTCGCTGTACGAGCCCAGCGTGAGACCGCACTCGTACCCTTCGCGAACCTCGACCACATCGTCCTTGAACCGGCGCAGCGAGCTGATCGGCAGGTTCTGCGCGACGACGGTGCCGTCGCGCAGGAGCCGGGCCTTGGCGTTGCGCCGGATCTCGCCGGACATCACCAGGCAACCGGCGATGGTGCCGATCTTGGAGGACTTGAAGACCTCGCGGACCTCGGCGCGGCCCAGCTCGACCTCCTCGTACTCCGGCTTGAGCATGCCCTTGAGCGCCTGCTCGATCTCTTCGATCGCCTGGTAGATGACCGTGTAGTAGCGCACGTCGACGCCCTCGCGGGTGGCCCGCTCGGTCGCCTTGCCCTGCGCCCGGACGTTGAACCCGAGCACGATCGCGTCGGACGCGGTCGCCAGGTCGATGTCCGATTCGGTCACCCCGCCGACGCCGCGGTGCACGATGCTCAGCTCCACGTCGTCGCCGACGTCCAGCTGCAGCAGCGCCGCCTCGAGCGCCTCGACGGTACCGGAGTTGTCACCCTTGATGATCAGGTTGAGGCTGCTCGTCTCCTTCAGGGCGGAGTCGAGGTCCTCGAGGCTGACCCGCTTGCGCCGCTGCGCGTTGAGCGCGTTGCGCGTGCGGGCCGAGCGGCGCTCGGCGATCTGCCGGGCGACGCGGTCCTCGTCGACCACCAGGAAGGTGTCGCCCGCGCCCGGCACCGAGGTGAACCCGATGACCTGGACCGGACGCGAGGGCAGCGCCTCGGTGACGTCCTCGTTGTGCTCGTCGACCATCCGGCGGACCCGGCCGTAGGCGTCGCCCGCCACGACCGAGTCTCCGACCCGCAGCGTGCCGCGCTGCACCAGCACGGTGGCCACCGGGCCGCGGCCGCGGTCGAGGTGTGCCTCGATCGCGACGCCCTGTGCCTCCATGTCCGGGTTGGCCCGCAGGTCCAGTGCGGCGTCGGCGGTCAGCAGGATCGCCTCGAGCAGCCCGTCGATGTTGATGTTCTCCCGCGCGGAGATCTCGACGAACATCGTGTCGCCGCCGTACTCCTCGGCGATCAGGTTGTACTCGGTGAGCTGCTGCCGGATCTTGTCCGGGTTCGCGCCCTCCTTGTCGATCTTGTTGATCGCCACCACGATCGGGGCCTTGGCGGCCTGCGCGTGGTTGATCGCCTCGACCGTCTGCGGCATGACCCCGTCGTCGGCCGCCACCACGATCACCGCGATGTCGGTCGAGTTGGCACCACGGGCCCGCATGGCGGTGAACGCCTCGTGACCCGGGGTGTCGATGAAGGTGATCAGCCGCGGGTTGCCCTCGAGCTGGGTTTCCACCTGGTAGGCACCGATGTGCTGGGTGATCCCGCCGGCCTCGCTCTCGCGGACCTTGGTCTTGCGGATCGTGTCCAGCAGCCGGGTCTTACCGTGGTCGACGTGACCCATGATGGTCACGACCGGCGGCCGGACCTGCAGATCCTCCTCGCCACCGGCGTCGTCGCCGTAGGTGATGTCGAAGGTCTCCAGCAGCTCGCGGTCCTCCTCCTCGGGCGAGACGACCTGAACCTGGTAGTTCATCTCGCCGCCGAGCAGCTCGAGGATGTCGTCGGACACCGACTGCGTCGCGGTGACCATCTCGCCGAGGTGGAACAGCACCTGCACCAGCGAAGCCGGGTTGGCGTCGATCTTCTCCGCGAAGTCGGTCAGCGAGGCACCGCGCGGCAGCCGGATCGTCTCGCCCTGGCCCTTGGGCAGGCGGACGCCGCCGACGCTGGGCGCCTGCATGTTGTCCATGTACTCCTGGCGCTTCTGCCGCTTCGACTTGCGGCCCTTGCGCGAGGGTCCACCGGGACGGCCGAACGCGCCGGCCGTGCCACCACGGCCACCGGGGCCGCCACGACCGCCGCCGCCACCGCGGAAGCCGCCGCCACCACCGGCCGGGGCACCGCCGCCGCCACCACCGGGACGGAAGCCACCGCCGCCACCGCCACCGCCGGGACGGAAACCGCCGCCACCGCCGCCGCCACCGGGGCCGCCGCGGAAGCCGCCGCCACCACCGCCGGGACGACCGCCGCCGCCACCACCGGGACGACCGCCGCCACCGGGTCCGCCACGGCCACCGGGACCACCCTGACCACCGGGCCCGGCCGGCCGGGCGCGGCCCGGCATCATGCCGGGGTTCGGCCGCGGGGGCATGTTGCCCGGGGTCGGCCGGTTGCCGCCGCCACCGCCGGGCCGCGGGGCCGGACGGTCACCGCCGCCACCGGGCCGCGGCGGCCGGTTGTCGCCGCCCTGGCCCGAACCGGGGCGCGGGGCCGGCGGACGCGGGGCCGGGGCGCCGGAACCGACGCCGAACGGGTTGTTGCCGACCCGCGGGGTGCGCGGACCGGGCTTCGGGCCGCCGGGCTTGGGGCCCTGCGGCTTGGGCGGCACGACCGAGGCGGCCGCGGCGTCCTGCTGCGGCTTCGGCGCCGGCTTCGCGGCCGGGGCCTCGTTCGCCTGCGCGGCGGCCGGGGCCGGCTGCTGCGCCGGGGCGGGCGGTCGCGGACCGGGCCGCGGACCGGGGCCCGGGCGGGCACCGGGGCCGGACGGCTTGGCCGCCTGCGGACCCGGCTTCACCGCGGGCGCGGCCGGGGCCGCGGGCGGCTTCGGCGCGCCGCCTTGGGCCGGAGCCGGGGTACGCGGGGCGCTCGGGGCCGGCGGCGCGGGCCGGGGGCCGGGCGTCGGGCCGGACTTCTTCCCGCCCTTGGCGGGGTACGCGTCGCGCAGCCGACGGGCGACCGGCGCCTCGACGGTGGACGACGCGGACTTCACGAACTCGCCCTGCTCCTTGAGCTTGGCGAGAACTTCCTTGCTGGTGATACCGAGCTCCTTCGCGAGCTCGTGTACACGGGCCTTGCCTGGCACAGCTCTCCTCATCTAAGAGAGGCCAGGCGGGGACCCGCTGACCTCGTCCTTATTGTCGCGCGTTCATGGCTTCAGCTTCACGGCTGACTCATGACGGGTCGACCTGCTTCCTTGTTTCCGACGGCCCCGGGAAGGTCCCGGAACCGATGTCCACGGCGAACGCCGGGTGCTCACGGACGCCGTCGGTCTCGAGCGTGCCCGGGACCCGCAGGGCCCGGGGGAACGCCCGCTTCCGCTCGGCGCGGGCCAGGCAGCCCGGCCCGGGGTGCAGCCATGCTCCCCGGCCCGGCAGCCGCCGACCTCCGTCGACGACCAGCCGCCCGTCCACCGCGACCACGCGCAGCAGCTCACCGATCAGTGCCCGTTGCCGGCAGCCGACACACGTGCGCACCGGGAAGGACCGGTGACGCTGGTGCTCGGCTGTGCTGACGCTTACCCGCCGCGGGCGCTGAACCATTGTCGAGTCTAGCGCCTGTGCTCTCACTCCGAGGAACCGGTGGCCGCGGCGGGCCGCGGCGGCCCGGCGTGGCCTTGCTCACCCTGCGGCTCGCCGGGCGCGGCGTCGCTGCGGATGTCGATCCGCCAGCCGGTCAGCCGGGCCGCGAGCCGGGCGTTCTGGCCCTCCTTGCCGATGGCGAGGGAGAGCTGGAAGTCCGGCACCACGACGCGCGCGGTCTTCGCCCGCTCGTCCACCACCGTGACCGAGACGACCTTCGCCGGGGACAGCGCGTTCCCGACGAACCGGGCCGGATCCTCGGACCAGTCGATGATGTCGATCTTCTCCCCGGCCAGCTCGCTCATCACGTTGCGCACGCGGGCGCCCATCGGGCCGATGCAGGCGCCCTTGGCGTTCACCCCGGCCACCGTGGAGCGCACCGCGATCTTGGACCGGTGTCCCGGTTCGCGGGCCACCGCGGCGATCTCGACGGTGCCGTCGGCGATCTCCGGGACCTCCAGCGCGAACAGCTTGCGCACCAGGTTCGGGTGCGAGCGGGACAGCATGATCTGCGGGCCGCGGTTGCTGCGCGAGACCCCGACCACGAACGCCTTGATCCGGGTGCCGTGCTCGTAGGACTCGCCGGCCACCTGCTCGGCCTGCGGCAGCACGCCCTCGGTGTCGCCGACCTGGACCACCACCATGCCGCGGGCGTTGGCCCGCGCGTCGCGCTGCACCACCCCGGCCACGATCTCGCCCTCCTTGGCGGAGAACTCGCCGAAGGTCTTCTCGTGCTCGGCGTCGCGCAGCCGCTGCAGGATGACCTGGCGGGCGGTGGTGGCCGCGATCCGGCCGAAGCCCTCCGGGGTGTCGTCCCACTCCTCGTCGACCTCGCCCTCGGGGGTGAGGGTGTGCGCGAGGACGCGGACCAGCCCGGTCTTGCGGTCGACGTCGATGCGGGCGTGCGACTGGTGGCCTTCGGTGTGCTTGTAGGCGGTCAGCAGTGCGGTCTCGATGGCCTCGATCACCGTGTCGAAGGGGATGTCCTTGTCCCGTTCGATCGCCCGCAGTGCGGCGATGTCGACGTTCACTTCGGCTCCTCCCCCGCGGTCTCGTCCCCGCTCAGCAGTTTCAGGTCTTCGGCGGGCGGTTGCTTGAACTCGACCTCCACCACCGCCTTGGCCACCGACCGGTAGGCCACGTCGGTCAGCCTGCCCTCGGCCAGCACGCGCACGCTGTGCTCGCCGGCGGGCCCGACCCTGGCGACGTACTCGGCGCCCTCGGCGGGGGTGATCCGCACCAGCCGGAACCGCGCGCGCCGCCAGTGCCGCGGCTGGGTGAGCGGCCGGTCCAGGCCCGGCGAGGTCACTTCGAGGGTGTAGGCGCTGGCCAGCACGTGCTCGTTCGCGTCGAGGGCGGCCGACACCGTGCGGCTGACCTCGGCGACCTCGTCCAGCCCGACTCCGTCGTCGGCGTCGACGACGACCTTGACCAGCTGACGGCGGCCGGCCTGCTGTACCTCGAGCGAGTCGAGGTCGAAACCCGCGGTGGAGACGGCTGCGGCCACTATCGGCTGCAGCCGGCTGGCGAGTTCGTTGGGCACGTGGAGCACTCCTGTTCGGCCGAGGTGACGCGGGCTGGTCACGACTGTGGACGGTGAGGGACCAGCTTATCGTGCACTCCCGCCGGGACGCGCGAGCGGCGGCGCCCCGGCCGGGCCTGGCAGTATGGGGCGGCGTGACCGCATCACCGACCGAGTACTCCCGGCGCGGGCTGCTGCGCCTGGGTGCCCTGAGCGCCGTCGCCGCCACGGCCCTGCCCCTCGCCGCGTGCTCCGGCGGAGACGAGAGCCCCGATCCCCTCGCCCCGCTGCTGGCCGCGGCCGACGCCGACGCCGCCGCGGCCCGGAAGCTGGGCGGGGCGGCGGCCGAGCTGGCCGAAGCGCGCGCGGCGCAGGCAGCCGCGCTGAAGACCGAGGTGGACCGGCTGAACCGGCCGAAGCAGGAGGCTCCGGCCGCGCCCGCGGTGGCCGAGCTGGCGGACTTCCGGAATCGCCTGGCCGCCGCCCGGAGCCAGGCGGAGCACCTGGTGCCGACGCTGCCCGCCTACCGGGCCGGGCTGGTGGCGGCCGTCGCCGCCGGTTGCGCGACCCTGCAGCGGATCGACCCGTCGCTCGGGCCGGGCGACGACGCGAAGCCGATCTCCGCGCCGTCCGGTGGGGCACCCGGCGGCGCCGTCGATTCCCTGCAGAAGGCGCTCGCCGCCGAGCACGCCGCGCTGTGGGTGTACGGCTTGGTCACCGCGTTCCTGCCAGCCGGTGACTACGGCGGCGCGCTCAGGGCCGGCCACGCCGAGCACACCGCACGCCGTGACACATTGACGCAGATGATCAGTTCGGCGAAAGCGACGCCGGTGGCCACCGAAGCGGCGTACGTGCCACCCAAGCCGGTCACGGACGCAGCGTCCGCCGCCGCGCTCGTGGCGAGCTCCGAAGCGGACTCCGCGGCCGCGTGGCTGGGTGTCATTACCCACACCGACGACAGCGGGTTGCGCACCATGGCACTGCAGGCGCTGATCGCGGCGGCGCGCCGTGGCACGCCGTGGCGTAAGGAAGCCGGCGAGAAGCCGACTGCGGTCGCGATGCCCGGACAGCCGGCCTGACGCTCAGCGCTGCTTGGCCGAAAGCTTCAGCGCGTCCTTCGCGATGCTCTGAAGCGCCGCCGGGTCCTGGTGCTTGGCGTAGAAGTCGGCGAGCACGATGGTCACGTCGTTGCCGGTGACTGTGGATTCGTATTCGGCCTGCGTACCGCTGAGCTTCGGCGCTCCGGCGGCGTGATACGTGCCGTCGCGTACGAGGTCGCTCACGTTCCCGGTGCCGTCCTGGTCGGTCAGCTGCTTGAGTTCGGCGGCCTGGGCCGCTGTGGGCATCGTCACCAGCACGACCGAGACCAGCGCCTTCTCCGTGCCCGAAGGCACTGTGTACAGCGCGCGCGACAGCGAGCTGCACGGGTTCTGCTGGAAGTACTTCTTGGCGCGGCTGTACGCGTTGGCGGCGCAGTCAGTGGACTTGACCGGCCCTTCGACGAGAGTGAAAGGCGTCGCCGAGCTGGTCACGGACGGCTGGGCGACCGGCTGCGCTGCCGGGGCGCTGTCGTGCCGGATCAGGTACCAGACCAGTCCGGCCGCCACGGCGACCGCGAGCAGTCCGGCGCCGCGTAGCAGCTGCGTACGGGGACCGGCGGGAGGCGGGGAGGGCCGGGAGGGCACGGCGGCCAGCGGTGCCGTATCCGAGGGGCCGGCGGGGGATTGCGGGTTGACCACGGGCCTACGGTAGTTCACTGTCACGCGGACCTTCAGGCGAATGCGCGGAGAACGCGTTCGACGTCGTCAGCGGTGTTGTAGAGATGGAAACCCACCCGGACGCGGCCGTCACGCACGCTCGCGACCACACCGGGCTCGCGCAGTGCGGCGGCCGCCCATTGAAGGGCTGTGAAGGGAACCTAATGGACTCTGAGGCTAGGGCGTCGGCAAAGTCGGTGTGGAGGGCCCTGCGCAGCTGCGGAGGGCTGTGAAGGGCCCCTTCACGGACTCTGAGTCCGTCAGGGGCACCCTCAC
>NZ_QZFV01000150.1:0-15180 GCF_003600245.1 Amycolatopsis panacis | reverse complement strand
CGGACTCTGAGTCTGTGAAGGGTCCCTTCACGGACCCGAAACCGGTCCGGCGCACGCCACGAGGTGGTCGCACACACCTCCGCATCGCCCACTGCCGGGTCCCCGACCAACTTTGCCGACACCCTGGACTCTCAGGCTGTGAAGGGTCCCTTCACAGCTCCGGAACGGGGGTTCGCGGTGCGCGCCTGCCGGTCAGCCGTCGGGTGGGACTACGCTTCCGCGGCGCCGCCCCAATCGGTGCACGCGGGAGCGCGGCGGAAGGAGCGGCCGTCATCGCTGCGCGGGGACGTTCTCCGGGGGAGTGAGGGCGTCTTCGCCGTAGCGGTCGCGGATCCAGTCCGGCTGGTAGACGGTGTCGAGGTAGCGTTCGCCGAGATCGGGGGCGATCGCGACCGCGGCGCCGTCGCCGCTGTGCGCGGACAGCCAGCGCCCGGCGCCGCAGACCACGGTGCCGGTGGAAGCGCCGAGGAGGAAACCGCGGCGGGCCAACCGGTGGCACGTCTCGATGGTGTCGGGCTCCTCGACCAGCACCACGTCGTCCACAAAGGACTCGTCGAGCAGGGGTGGGCGGACACTGGCGCCGAGGCCGGGCAGGTTGCGCGGTCCCGGCCGGCCACCGAAGACGACCGAGCCGACGGTGTCCACCGCGACGATCCGGACCGGTCTGTGCCAGGCGCGGAAATAGCGGGCGCAGCCCATCAGGGTGCCGGTGGTACCCGCGCCGACGAACAGCGTGCCGAGATCGGGGAACGCCTTGGCGATGGCGGGTGCGGTGCTGTGGTAATGCGCCTGCCAGCTGTTCGCATTCCGGTACTGGTTGAGCCAGACGTAGCGCTCGTCCGCGGCGCAGAGCGCACGGACGTGGTCGAGCCGGGCGCCGAGCAGCCCGCCGGTGAGCGTGGGTTCGGTGACGACGTGCACCTCGTTGCCCAGCGCCTCGATCGCCCGGCGGGTGCCCGGGTTGCACCGGGAATCGGTGACGCAGACGAAATGGTACCCCTTGGCGGCGGCCAGCATGCCCAACGCGACGCCGAGGTTGCCGGAGGAGGACTCCACGAGGATCGAACCTGGGCCGAGCAGGCCGTCGCGTTCGGCGGCTTCGACCATCGCGGTGGCGGCCTTCAGCTTGATCGAGCCGGCGAGGTTGAACCCTTCGCATTTGAGGTAGAGCGGGTGCCCGAGGCTCGGGCGGAGATCGAGATAGAGCTCTTCCTCGTGGTACGCCTCGGGGCTGGTGATGATGGGCACGATCGTCTCCTTGTGCGCCGCGGCGCGCTCCTCGCTAGCCGTATCGGCGTAGCTCCTGGAAGAAGTCGTCGATCACATGGAGCTCGCCCGAGCGGGCGACCCGGTCGTAGACGTACTTGCCCACGGCGAGGTCGAGCACGCCGAGGCCGAACGGGGAGAAGATCAGCGTCTCGCCGGCGGGCGGGGCCACCCGGCCGGTGAGCACGTCGTGGAGGGTGCCGGTGAGGAAGTCCCGGCCGCCGGTGAGCTGTTCGGCCAGGTGCGGTGAGGTCTGCGCCTTGAGGCAGTGCTCGACGTCGTCGACGATGTTGGCCGATTCCAGCAGGATCTCCGGCGCCAGGTCGCGCAGGGACACGTGCAGCACGAGCGGATGATGGGCGAACCACGAGGGATCGCTGATGTGCGGTTGCCCGGCGACGGTGGCGAAAACGATGAGATCGCCGGCACGGATCAGTTCTTCGGCGCTCTCGTGCACCGCCACCTCGCCTGCGGTCCCCGCGCGCGTCAGGTACTCGCGGAAGCCCGCGGCGTGCTCCGCGGACAGGTCGTGCACTCCGATCCGGTCGAAGGACCAACCCGTGGCCGCCAGGAAGGTGTGGATGTAGCGGGCGATCAGGCCGGTGCCGACGAAGCCGATCCGCGTGGGCCGGGCCCGGCCGTGGCTGAGGTGCCCGGCGGCCAGCGCCGCCGACGCCGCGGTCCGGGTAGCGCTGATGATGGAGCTTTCCAGGCAGGCGAACGGATATCCGCTGTCGTGCTCGTTGAGGATCAGCACCGCCGAGGCCCGCGGGACGCCGGCCGCGACGTTGCCCGGGAAGCTGGAGATCCACTTCAGCCCGTCCACCCGCAGCGGCCCGCCGATCGAGGCGGGCAGGGCGATGATCCGGTCGGCGGGGCGGTCCGGGAAGCGCAGGAAGTACGACGGCGGGTTGACCGAATCGCCCGCCCCGTGCAGCCGGTAGGCCTGCTCGATCAGCTCGACGATCTCGCGTTCCCGGCCGTGCAGGGCCGCCTGCACCTGCGCGCCGGGGAGCACCGCGAACGGGGGCACCTCGATCCGGGCGGATCCGGCGGTCTGGGGGCGAGTCATGGGCACACCTCGTGGCTCGGTGGGGAGGGATCGGGGACAGCGGCCGGGCACGGCTCAGCTCTTCGCGGCGACGCTGCCGACGGAGGTGAGGTCGAGGACGCCGTCGAGCCGCCCGTACTCGCGCCGTACTTGCTCGGCGTCGTGGCCGAACACGATCCGGGCGCCGAGTTCGGCGCCCAGGCGGACGGCGAGCGCGCGGCCGGTCTTGTCGGCGTCGGTGTCCACGAGATAGACCGGCTTACTGTCCATAGTGGACGGAAATCCGAGCCCGGCCGCGTGCGGGCTCGGCTCGATCCAGTAGCTCTCGTGGTCGAAGACGTAGCCGGGCAGGGAAGTCTTTCGCGGCGCCCGTCCGGCGTGGTAGGCCCGCCAGTCGATATCCACTCCGGACAGCCAGAGCCTGCCCAGCGCCTCGGCGAGCGTTTCGGTGTCGGACTTCGGATCGGCTTCGCCGGGTAGCGTCGGCACCAGATTCGCCCAGCCCGCGCGGGGGAAGTCCGGGTGCCCGCGGACCATCGAGCCGAGCGACTGGCCCGCGCCCAGTTCGACGAGCACCGTCGAAGGAGCTTCGGTGGCCAGGTGCCGGATCATCGCGGAGAACCGGACCGGGCGGCACATGTGCTCGGCCCAGTAGCCCGGATCCTTCAGCTGCCGCTCGGTGATCGGCTCGCCGGTGACGTTTGACAGGTAGGGCACGTCCGGCGTGTGCGGATCGAGGTTGGCACGGGCCCACGCGGTCAGTTCGGCGGCGGCGGGGCGCAGCGAACGCGAGTGGAAGGCGTGCGTGGTGCGCAGGGGCCGCGCCGGAATCCCGTGCTCGGCCAGTTTCCCGGTCAGCTCCGCGATGGCTGCCACGGGGCCGGAGACCACGATCAGCTGTGGCCCGTTGATCGCGGCCACGTCGATCCCGGCCGCCGCGGGATCTCCGATCAGCTTGCTCAGCCCTTCGGGCGAGAGCGGGATCGCGGCCATCGCGCCGGCGGGCAGGCGGGAGATGAGCCGGGCACGGGTGGCCACCAGCCCGGTCGCTTCCGCCAGTGTGAGGCTTCCGGCCAGCGCGGCGGCGGCGAACTCGCCGACGCTGTATCCGGCGATGATCTGCGGCTCGACTCCCCACGCCCGCAACAGCCTGCCGAGTGCGTAACCGACGGAGAAGACCCCTGGCTGCACCACGGTGGTGTCCGCGGATTCCTCGTCGGTCTCGCGGCCGAGCAGCCGCGCCAGCCCGCCACCGCCCGCCGCGCGCTCGCCGACCAGGCTCGCGACCGGATCGAAGCCGAGGTGTCCGCGGAACAGTCCGGCGCATTCGTCGATCGCGGCCCGGAACTCCGGTTCGCCGCGGTAAAGCCCACCCGCCATCCCGGCGTACTGCTCGCCGGCTCCGGCGAGCAGGAGTCCCGCCCCACGGGGGAGCACTTCGGACTCCGCGACGACCCGGGTGTCCAAGGCCGCGGCCGCATCCTCCACAGCGGACACGACAGCCATCCGCCGGTGCCCGAAGGCCTTTCGTCCATAGTGGAGGGTGTAGGCGACGTCCGCGAGATCGGTCCAGTCCGCTGTGGACTCACGCAGACGCGCGGTCGCGGCGTCGGCCGCCCGCGGGGAGCGTGCCGACCAGACGAGTACCTCGTGCGCTCGGGCGGGTGGGCGTTCGGCGCTCTCGGGCTCGGGTGCCTCCTCAAGCACCAGATGTGCGTCTGTGCCACCGAATCCGTACGCGGTCACGCCGACCAGCCGTGGGCGCTCGCCGCGCGGCCAGTCGGCAAGCTCGGTCTGCACGGCGAGCCGTCCGTGTGCGTGCGCGAGCTGCGGGCTCGGCCGTTCGAAGTGGACCGCGGGGACGAGCTTTTCGTGGTACAGCTCCAGTGAAGCCTTCAGCAGGCGGGCGATGCCTGCGGCCTGGTTGAGGTGCCCGGTGTTGCCGTCGGTGGCGCCGAGTGTGACCTGGCGCACCCCTTCGACGTCGAACACCCGCTGCAGCGCGGAAAGTTCGGCCGCGTCACCGAACGGTGTGCCGATGACGTCACACTCGACGTGATCGATGTCGGCCGGGCCGGCCCCGGCCGCGGCCAGTGCCTGCTCGATCACCGCGGCCTGCCCCGGCACCCCGGGCAGGTCGAACGCCGGGCGGCCCGCGGCTCCCTCGTGGTTGACCGCCCAGCCGCGCAGCACCGAGTAGATCCGGTCGCCCTCGGCCAGGGCGTCCTCCAGCCGCCGCATCACCACGACGCCGAGACCGTTGCCCGGGAGTTTGCCGTTCGCACCGGCGTCGAAGACCCGGTTGACGCCGTCCGGCGCGAGCCGGCCGCCCTCGCGGTAAAGGTAACCGGGCACCTGCGGGACCACAATGGACACTGCACCGGCGACGACCAGATCCGACTCGCCGGTGAGCAGGCTCGTCGCGGCCTGGGCCACCACGACCAGCGCGGTGGAACTGCAGCTCTGCACGGTCATCGACGGCCCGCCGAGGTCGAGCGCGTAGGACAGCCGGGAGGCGATCAGGTCCTTCTCGTTGACCTGCATCAGCTGATCCGGCCCGGCGGTGCGGAGCGTCTCGTCGTTGGCCATCAGGTTGGCCAGCAGGTAGGTGCTGGGCGCGCCGCCGGCGAACACCCCGGCCGCTCCGTCGAGCCGATCCGGGTCGATCCCGCCGTCCTCCAGCGCGTGCCAGGCGCATTCCAGGAACAGCCGGTGCTGCGGGTCGAGCAGTTCGGCCCCGGCGCGGTCGTAGCCGAAGAAGGCGGCGTCGAACCGGTCGATCCCGGGCAGCAGCCCGGCGGCCGGGACGAACGCGGGATCGTCGGCGAGGGCGGCGGGGACGCCCGCGGCGAGCAGTTCGGTCCGGGTCATCCGGGTGATCCCGTCGCGGCCGGCGCACAGATCCGCCCAGAACGCCGTGAGATCGGGCGCGCCGGGCAGCACCCCGGCCATGCCCACGATCGCGATGTCGGTGACGCTGTCGTGTTCTTGCTCGGTGGTCATGTCCTGCCTCCGGGTCCGGCTGGGCGGTGGTCCGGATGATGCCTGCCGGTCCGGGCGCCGCGGCGGACCCCGGTCTTGCCCCTTTCCACCGGGCGCCCACCCCGCGGTAACGGGCCCGCCGGGCGGATCGGGACGGCGGCCGGATTCGATGGCCGGGTGCGGCGGCGGTGCTATCGTCATTTTCCGTGCCCGGATTATCGCGGCCCTCTTTTTCGTCAAGGGAAATGACGGAAATGCGCCTGAATTGGGACGGTGGACGGAGGGCAATGACCGGTTCGGCGGTTGCGGTGTCCCCTGGTGATTGCCCTAAAATCCCCCTGGTCCTGCCCTTGATCGATCCCGGTGTCCGCACCGATTTCCCGTATTCACGACCGAACCGCGGGAGGTGTGGTCCCGCAAAGGCCGGTTCGGGCGGCCACGAACTTTGGACGGTCGATGCCGATTTCGTTGACGGTGCAACTCCTCCGTTCGTATGGTTCCGGTATCGCCGCGATCGATCGCCACTTACCAGTCGTCACATCCTTGGTGTGGAGGGGAATCCATGGCCATCATCCGTTCGTTTCCCGGCGCCGCGCCCGAACCGGCAGCGTGCCCCGGGCCGGTCGCGCCGGGGCACGGGGGACCGTTCGCGGACCTCGCCGAGAGCGCCGACATGCCGCTGGCGGTCCTCGGGTCCGGGCTCCGGGTCGCCCAGGCCAACAGTGCCTTCGTCGGCTGGCTCGCCCGGGATCCGGCGCAGGTCCGGCACCGGCCGTTCCCGGAGCTGGTCGACCCGCGGCTCGCGGAGGTCTTGCGGGCCAGGCTGATCCGGGTCGCGCAAGGCCGGGAACGCCGGTTCCGCGGCACTTTCACCGGGCTCGTCCCGGCCAGCGGGAACGCGGTGACGCTCGTCGCGAGCATCTGGCGTGCCCCGGCCCCGGCCATCCTGCTGATCGTGCTGCCGGAGGGCGCGCCCGCCGCCGGGCCCGCGCCGGGCGCCGGACCGATCTCGCTCACGGATCTGGAGGCGCGGATCCTGCAAGGGGTCGCCCGCGGGCTGTCCAGCGCGGACCTCGCGAGTGAGCTGTACCTGAGCCGGCAGGGCATCGACTACCACGTGGTCCGGTTGCAGCGGCGGGTGAAGGCGAAGAACCGCGCCGAACTCGTGTCCCGCGCCTACACCGCGGGCCTGCTGGACCCGGGCAACTGGCCGCCCCGCGTGCTGGCCGCCCGGCACGCCAGCTGAACGCCGGGTCCCGGTGGACGGCACTCGTGCCCATCCGGTGAGGGATTTCCCGGGTTTGTGGCCGGGTGGCTGTCCGAGTGATCGATCACCAGGTGAGATGGACCGGTGGTGATCGAGCGCGGCGGCGGGGTCCGGCGGCGCGGGAGGGACAGCCGTGGTCATGCGGGAAGCGGGGATCGACTTGGTCGGCCGGGAAAGCGAGCTGTCCTGGCTCGTCGCCCGGATGTGCGGGCAGGCGGCCGGGGCGGGCCCGGTCGTCGTGCTCAGCGGGCCCTGCGGGATCGGCAAGACCAGTCTGGTGCGCGCCGCGGCGGCGCGAGCCGCCGCCGCGGGGCTGATCGTGTGCTCGGTCGCGGCCGCGCTCGAATCCCGCGAGGACGAGTTCGGCGTCGCCGTCGGGCTGCGGACCGGATTGCGGGCGGCGGGCGCGCCGGTGTCCGAGCCCTTTCCCGATACCGGCTGTGGCGCGGAATTCGGCGCCTGGGTCCGGGCGGCACCCGGTCTGGTCCTGGTGATCGACAACGTCCAGTGGTGTGACGAGCAGAGCCTGCGCTGGCTGGCCACGCTGCTGCGGGCCACCGCCGGGTTGCGGTTGCGGGTCGTGCTGGTGTGGTCCGGGGAAACGATAAGCGGCGTCACCGAGCACATCGCCGAACTCACTTCACTGCACGGCACCGAAGTACTGGACGTCGGGCCGTTGTCGGAGGTCGCGGTCGCGGAACTGGTCGGTGCGGCGGTCGGCGCGGATGCCGGGGAGCTGTTCGCGAACCGGTGTTTCGCGGAGTCCGGGGGAAACCCCTTGCTGCTGAACGGGATGCTCGGCGAACTCGGCGGGACGGGCACGGGGCTGCTGCCGTTCGCCTGCCCCGCGGGCGGGGCCGATCTCGTCCGGTCGCTGTTCACCGGGCTGCCCGCGCATGTGCGCCGCGTCGCCTGCGCGATCGCCGTACTCGGCCGGAACGAGCCCGCGCTGCTCGCCCGGCTCGCCGAGATTCCGGTGCGCACCGCGCTGGCCGCGGTGGACGTCCTGCGGCAGCAGCACATCCTGGCCGCGGAGGGACCCGGGTTCCGGCACGACCCGGTCCGCGGCGAGTTGTTGCGGCAGCTGCCGGCCGCCGGCCTGGAGCGGCTGCGCCGCAGCGCGGCCCTGCTGCTCAGCGATGCGGCGGGCGCGCCGGAGGAGATCGCCCGGCAGATCCTCGAACTGTCCTCTTTGGACGAGTGGATGGTGGACATCCTGCGCGAGGCGGCGCGCAGCGCCGAGGATCGGAACGCGCCGTGGGAGGCCGTGCGCTACCTGCGGCCCGCGGTGAACGCACTGCCCGGGGACGTGCGGCTGGCCGTGCAGTTCGCGGAAACGGTCGCCAGGCTGGACCCGGTGAGCGGGTTCGCATTGATGGCACAGGCACTGCGCGGGGAAACGGATCCGCGGGAATGCGCCGGGATCGCGTTGCGGCTGGGCCGGCTCGCGCTGGTCGCCCGGCGCTGCGGCGAGGCCGTCGACGCGATGGAAGCCGCGCTCGCCCGGCTCACCGGGGACGCGGCGGACGAGCAGCTCGGTGGCGAACTCAGGACCGCGCTGTGCCTGGTCGGCATCGAGGATCGGCACATCGTGGCCGGCCGGCTGAACCCGCGGCTGCGCGCCCTGCGCGACGGCAATCCCGATCAGGACCCCGAAGCGGGGCAGCTCGCCTTGCGCGCGGTGGTGGCCGCGCTCCGCGGCACCGACCGGGACCAGGCAGTGTCGTGCGCCTCGCGGGCGGTCCGTGCCTGCGACATCGCCGTCGACGACTCGCCGGTGCCCTCGGCCGTGCTGGCACTGCTGCTCGCCGACGAGGTCGGGCTCGCCCGGGACGAACTCAGCAGGGCGATCGAGCTGGTTCCCGCGCAGCGCAGCGAATACCTCGCCCTCCGCGCGCTGCTGGGGCACTGGTGCGGAGACCTGATCGAGGCGGCTGCGGACGCGCGCGCCGCGTACGTCCACTGCCGCCGCGCGGAGGGCCGTGCGGGCGGGGTCGTGCCTCGCGTCGCCCTCGCCACGGTGCTGGTCCGGCGGGGCGACCTGACCAGGGCGGCCCGGCTGCTGCGCGAGGCCGACGGCCCGGAACTGCGGGAGCACAGCACGATCCGGCCCCAATACCTGCTGGCGCAAGCGCACATCCTGGGGGGGAAAGGCCGAACCGAGGAGGCGCTGCGCACGTTCCGGCAGTGCCGGGACAGCCTGGCCGAGATCGACATCGGCAACGAGCTGCTGGCGCCGTGGTGGTTCGACGCGGCCTGGCTGCTGGCCGAGCTGGGCAGATCCGGCGAGGTGGCGGAGTTCGTGGCGCACAGCACGGAGACGGTGCTGGGCTGGGGCACCCCCCGTGCGATCGGGATGGTGCGGCTGGTCCGTGCGTTGACGGTGACCGGCCGGGAGCGGATCGCGTTGCTGGAGGAGGCGGCGGCCACGCTGGCGGGCTCGCCCGCCGGGCTGGAGGAGGCGATGGCCGAGTGCCGGCTCGGCATGGCACTGTTCGCGCACGGCGACGTCCGCGGGGCGCGCGACCGGCTGCGGCGGGCGGTCGCGCTCAGCGCCCGCAACGGGGACCGGTGGCTGCTGCACCGGGCGCACCGGGCGGCGGCCGAGGCGGGGCTGGCCGACGCGATGCTCTCCCCGCTCGCCGTGCTCAGCTCCACCGAGCGCCAGGTCGCGGTGCTGGCCGGGAGCGGGGCGAGCAACCGGGTGATCGCCGAGCAGCTGTTCATCACCGTCCGCACCGTGGAGACCCATCTGACCAGCGTGTACCGCAAACTGCGGATCCCCGGGCGGGCCGGCCTGGCCGGGGTGCTGCACCCGGGCCGCCGGGAGGCCGGCGAACTCGTGCGAGCGGACCGGTGACCGCCGTCCGTCCCGCCGCGGCCGGTGAGGTGCTCCTGGAACGGGGTCCCGAACGGGGCAGGCTGACCCGGCTCGTCGCCGGCCTGGGCCGTGGCGAGTCCAGCGCGGCGGTGGTCATCGGCGTCCCGGGCACCGGCAAGACGACGCTGCTGGAGCACACCGCGGAGACCGCGGCGCGGGCCGGGGTCCGGGTGCTGACCGCCCGGGGTTCGGCCACCGAATCGCTGCTGCCCCACGGGGTGATCTCCCAGTTGTTCGCCGGGGTGCCCGGGCTGTCGGAGCTGCTGTGGCCACGGTCGGCGCAGCCGGGCGGACGCGGCCCCGGCTGGCAGGAGAAGGTGTGCAACCGGCTGCTGGACTCCACCCGCTGGGAGCCGACGCTGCTGATCGTCGACGACTTCGACCTCGCGGACGACCGGTCGGCCGCCTGGCTGACCGCGGTCCTGCGCCGCCGGACCCGTACGCCGCTGATGATCCTGCTCGCGCACGCGCGGGTGGCGTCGCCGGTGGGCGACAGCGCCGCGATCACGGCCTGGTGGCAGGCCGCCCCGCTGCCGGGCACCGTGCACGTGGTCCACCTGCGCCCGCTGACCCCGGACGCGGTGCGCCGGGTGGTGGACGTGGCGTGCACCGGGCGGGCCGCCCCGGGCTTCGCCGCCGAACTGGCGACGCTCACCCGGGACGACCCCACTCTGCTGCGGGAAGTGCTTGCCCGGCTGGAGACCTCGGGTCCCGATCCGGACCTGTCCGCGGTCGCCGCGGACGCGCGGCGCGCGGTGGTCCTGGATCTTCTGGAGCGGCTGCGGCCGGATCTGGCGGAGCTGCTGCGGGTGGTCGCGGTCGCGCGTACCGCCGAGGAGGACTACCTGCGCCCGCTGGCCGGGACGCTCGGTATGCCGGTCGGCGTCGCCCTGCGCGGGCTCGCCGAACTCGGCTTGCTCGGGGCGGGCCCGGAGCGCCGGATGGACCCGGAGGTCGCGACCTGGGTGCTGGCCGGGATGGCGCCGCGGCGCCGGGACCGGCTGCGTCGTGCGGCAGCCGAGATCGGGCACCGCCGGGCCGCGCCGGAGGAGGACGTGGCCGCGCTGCTGCTGGACAGCACTCCGATCGGCGAGCCGTGGGCGGCCGACACTCTGTGCGCCGCGGCGGTCCGGTGGCGCGCCGCGGGGGACTACGCCGCCGCTGCGGCCTGCTACCACCGCGCGCTCGACGAGCCGCTGTCCCCGGCGCGGGCGGCCCGGGTGCGCGTCGAACTGGAGACCGTGGAACGGGCGTCCTGCCCGTTCACCGCGGATCTGCGGCTGCTGCAGGCCAGCCAGGCCTCCGCGGCGGACCGGTCCGTCCGAACGCGACTGTCCGCTGTGGACCTGATGATCCAGCGCGGGGCGTGCGGGCAGGCGCTGCGGGAGCTGCGGGAGCTGCACCGGTCGCCGGAGCTGACCGGAGCCGACCGCGGCGACCTGATCGCGCTGCACTGGCTCGCCGAGGGCCGGGGCACCGGTTCGGCCCGCTCCGGCGTGCCCGCGTTCGCGGACCTCGATCCGGCCACGCTGAGTCCCGCCCAGTCCGGGGCCGCGGCCTGGCTCACCACCGCCACCGGGCGTGGCATCCGCGTGGCCCGGCGGCTGGCGCGGCGCGCCTCGGCGGCCCCGGCCGAGCAGGCCCCGCTGCTCGCCCCGCGGCTGGCGGCCGCGGCGACCCTCACCGCGACCGACGACGTGCTGGAGGCACTCGCGGCGTATGACTCGGTGATCCGGGCCGGCAGCAAGGCGGGCGCCCGGGTGCCGGTGGCGCTCGCGCTGACCGGCCAAGCCGGGATCCACCTGCAGCGGGGCCGGCCGGCCGGCGTGGACGAGGCGCTGGCCGCGATCCGGGCGCTCGGCGAGCCCGGCAGCTGGCCGGCGCCGGTGCACGACCGGATCGCCGCGGTCACCCTCCTGGTGGCGATCTTCCGGGACGGTCCCGAGACCGCACGGCGGACCGCCGTCCCGCATCCGGGTACCACCGAAGATCCCGCGAGCCCGTATCTGCTGTTCGCCAGGGGGCTGCTGGAGCTGGTGAGCCACCGGCACCACGACGCGCTGTACCTGTTGCAGGAGTGCGGCCGGCGGATGCTCGCGGCGGGCTGGGCGAACCCGTCGATGCTGCCGTGGCGGGCGTACGCGGTGATCGCCTGCCGCCGGGTGGGGGATCACCGCGGCGCCACCGCGTGGCTCGCCGAGGAATGGGACCTGACGAAGGCCTGGGGCGGCCGGACTGCGGTCGGGTACACCCATCTGGCCGCGGGCACCGGGATCCGCGGCCAGGACGCGCTGTTCCAGCTCACCCAGGCGGTGAACGCGCTGCAGCGCTCGCCGTCCCGGCTGCTCTACGTGGACGCGCTGCTGCGGCTCGCCGCGGCGCTGCTCGAAAGCGGCCAGCCCGCCGGGGTGGCCCGGCACCTGCGCGAGGCGGAGCGGATCGCCGCCGGTGCCCAGCTGACCCCGATCACCGCGCGCGTGGCGGCACTGCGCGCGCGGCTGGCCGACCGCCCGGGGCCGCGGATCAGCCACCGGCTCGCCCTGCGGCGCTGGCGGTCGCTTCCGCCGCCGGCGCTGGAGCTGGTCCGGGCCGTGCTGGAGGGCACCTCGAACGCGGCGATCGCCGAGCGGCTCGCGGTGAGCAAACGGTCGGTCGAACTCCGGCTCACCGCGATCTACCGGCAGCTGGAGATCACCGGCCGGGCCGAGCTGCGCGAGCTGTTCGCGGTGCTGGAGGGGGAGCTCGGCGCGCCATGATGATCGAGCGCTGGGAGCAGCTGGCGATCCTGGGGCGGACCGCCGAACAGGTGAAAGCGGGCACCGGGCGGTTCGTGCTGGTCCGCGGGGGCGCGGGCGCGGGCCGTTCGGCCCTGGTGCACGCGGCGGGCGAGGAGGCCGCCGCCCGGGGCCTGCGGGTGGCCCAGGCGGTGTCCGGGCCGCTGGAACGGCACTGTGCCTACGGTGCGCTCCGGCAGCTGCTCGAACCGGTGCTCGGCCCCGGCAGCGCGGTCGAGCTGCCGCCCGAGATCCGCGGTGGCCCGTCCGAACCGTCCGAAGTGGACGATCAGTCGCGCCGGGAACACCTGGTGCTGCACGAGGTTTTCGGGTTGCTCGCCGAGGCCGTGGCGGAAGCAGGCCCGGTGGCACTGCTCGTCGACGATCTGCAGTGGGCCGATCCGGGCTCGCTGCGGTGGCTGGCCTACCTCGCCAACCGGCTGCGCGGGCTGCGGGTCATGGTGGTCGCCACGCTGCTCGACGGCGACGGCGCGGCCGACGAGACGGTGCTCAAGGATATCGCCGCAGCGGCCACCGCCGTCCTGGAGACGCCACGCCTGTCGCTCGGCGGGGTACGGGCTTTCCTTGCCGGGCGCTGGGGAATCACACCGGACGAGGACCTCACCGGCGCCTGCCACGACCTGACCGGCGGTATCCCCGTGCTGCTGGACGCGCTGGCGGGCAGCGGCACGCCGCCGATCGCCTCCGCCGCCGAGCTGTCCGCACTTCGGCTGCCCGCCGCGTCGGCCCGGCTGGCGCGGTGCCTGCGTACCCAGCCGGACCGGGTGACCGCGATGGCACGGGCGATGGCGATCCTCGGTCCCGGCGCGGAACCCGGCGAAGTGGCCGAGCTGGCCGCGCTGGACCTGCCGGACTTCGACGCGGCCGAGCGCGTGCTCCGGCGACTCGGGCTGATGGCCGACCACCCGGGCGGCGGGCCGCTGCGGTTCACCGGCAGCGTGCTGGGCGAGCTGATCGCCGATCGGATGTCCGCCGGCGAGCAGGACGAGCTGCACCTGCGGGCGGCGGCGGTGCTCTACCGGCGTGGCGCCCCGGTGGCGCAGGTGGCCCGGCAGCTGCTGGAATCCTCGGCCGGCTCCGCGCCGTGGGCGGTCGAGGTGCTGCGGACCGCGGCGACGGCCGCGATGACCGAGTCCGCGCCCCGGACCGCGGCGCGCTACCTGCGGCACGCGCTGGCCCATCCCGGCGCCGATCGCGCGCGGCTGCTCGTCGATCTCGCCGCCGTCGAACGCAGCTACGACCTGCCCGCCTGTTCCCGGCATGTGCACCAGGCACTGTTGCTGCTGCCCGACCCGGCGGCGCGGGCGACCGCGCTCACCCTGGTGCCGCCGCTGATCGAACGCCGCTACGTCCCGGATCCGCGCCGGATGCGGGCGGTGCTCACGGAGCTGGGCGAGAGCACCGCGCGGGAGCCGGAAGACCGTGATCTGGCGCTGCTGCTGGAGGCCCGGCTCCGCGTGGTCGACCCGGCGGGCATCCTGCTCGTGCCGGCCGAGGAGCGGCTCCGCATGCTCGACCGCGGCGAGGCACTCGGCTCGCCCGGGGCGCGGGAGCTGCTCACCACCCTGCTGTACTGGGCCGGGGTGGCCGGGGCGGTGCCGCGTGACACCGTGGTCGAGCTGGCCCACCAGGTCCTCGCGCGGGAACCGGCGTCGCCGGACCGGATGTACACCACCCTGCCGCTGCTGGTGCCGGTGCTCGCCGCCGCGGACGCGTTGTCCGGCGTGGCCTCCTGGCTCGGCGGGGTCACCGGGCGCGAACGGGCCCAGCCCGATCTGCCCGCGGTGGTGGGCTGGGCCGGCGAGGCGCTGACCGCATACGGCACCGGGGCGCTGGACCGGGCGCGGGAACGTGCGGAGGCGGTACTGGCGGTGGGCAACCTGAGGCTGGCCGGCGTGCATACCCAGTGCCTGTGCGTGCTCGCCGAGGTGGCGGTCGAACTGCGTGATTGCGGGCTCGCCCGGGAGGTCGTGCGCGGCTGTGGGCCGGAGCAGCCGCCGTGGCTGAAATCCCAGGCACAGGGCGCGCTCGCGTTCACCAGCGGCAACCCCACTGCCGCCCTCGAGTATTTCGGCGACTGCGCGCGCCAGCTGGACCGTTCGGGGCTGGCCACCGCGATGGTGACCCCGTCCGTACGGTCGAAGCTCGCCGTGCTGCTCGCGATGACCGAGCAGAAGGAGCAGGCCGAGGTCGTCGCCAAGGAGATCGTGGCGGAGGCGGTAGCGTGGGGCGCGCCCTCGGCGATCGGCCGCGCGCTGCGGGTCCGCGCCTCCCTGATGGACCGAGACGAGCAGGCGGTCCCCCTGCTGCGCGAAGCCGTCGGAGTCCTGGAGAGCAGCGGAAACCGGCTGGAACTGGCGAAAGCCCTGCTCCTGCTCGGCGAACGCGACGCGGGCACCCCCGACGCACAGTGCTGCCTGGCCCGAGGCCGCCGGATCGCCGCCGAATGCGGCGCGAGCCGGCTCGGCTCCGACCCGGCCGTCGCTCCCGAGGGAGGCCCAGGCGCGGTCCTCACCGCCGCCGAGCGGCGGGTGGTGGACCTCGTGGTGGAAGGACGGCGCAACAAGGACATCGCCGAACTGCTGGAGGTCAGCGTCCGGGCCGTGGAGAAGCACCTGACCAGCTCGTACCGCAAACTCGGCATCACCGGCCGGGCCCAGCTCGCCAGGGCGGTCGAAGGGGAGGGGGAGGGATACCGGGCGGGGTGATCCTCGCCGTCCGGTCCGGGGATGGCCGTGAAGGTGGCCTTCACGGATTCCGGGGCCAGGGTTCCGGCAAAGTCGGTGTGGAGGGCCCTGCGCAGCTGCGGAGGGCTGTGAAGGGACCCTTCACGGACTCTGAGTCCGTCAGGGGCACCCTCACGGACCCGAAACCGGTCGGGCAGCCACGGCTCTCTCTGCTGATCACGGGTCCTCGACCAACTTTGCCGGGACCCTGG
>NZ_QZFV01000149.1:0-15567 GCF_003600245.1 Amycolatopsis panacis | reverse complement strand
TCACAGGCGGGCTCCGCCGCGGCCACGGACGGGGTCGATAGGCTTTCCCCGCCCACCCGCCCCCGAACCAGGTGCCAGACGAGGAAGATGCTCAACATTTTCGCCCGCGCCTCGGTCTCCCGCGTGACGGACCCGATCGGCCGCGCACTGGTCCGAGCCGGGCTGACCCCGAACGTGATGACGGTGCTCGGCACCGTGGGCGCGATGGCCTGCGCGCTCGTGTTCTTCCCGCGGGGCATGCTGCTGTGGGGCACGTTCACCGTGTGGGGCTTCGCGATGCTGGACCTGCTCGACGGGGCGATGGCGCGGGCCCGCGGCTACGGCACCCCGTTCGGCGCGGTCCTCGACGCGACCTGTGACCGGCTGGTCGACGGCGCGGTGTTCGCGGCCATCGCCTGGTGGTGCTTCGCCGTCGACCACAACGACCGGGCCGCGGCCGCCGCGCTGATCTGCCTCGTGCTGGCGCAGGTCATCTCCTACGTGAAGGCGCGGGCCGAGGCCTCCGGGCTGGCCGCCGACGGCGGACTGGTGGAACGGGCCGAGCGGCTGATCATCGCGCTGGTCGGCACCGGGCTGCACGGGTTCGGCGTGCCTTACACCGTGGAGATCTCGCTGTGGCTGCTGGCCGTGCTCTCGGTGATCACGCTGCTGCAGCGGGCGGCCGCGGTGGCGAGCGCGGCCCGGGAGGCCGCGGCCGGGCCGCCCGATCTCCCGGCCGGTGGGGCGCAGCCGTGAGCAGGTGGTCGCAGAAACTCGGTGAACTGGGCTACGCGGCGGGCTGGCGGCTCGTCCGGCGGTTGCCGCCGCGGTTCGGCTCGGCCTCCTTCGCGCTCGGCGCGGACATGGCCACCCGGCGCGGCGGGGGCGGGGTGCGGCAGTTGCGGGCGAACCTGGCCCGGGTGGTGCCGCAGGCCGGGGAGACGGAGCTGGACGAGCTCGTCCGCCGCGCGATGCGGTCCTACGCGCGCTACTGGTACGAGACCTTCCGGATGCCCGGGATGGACCGGGAACAGGTGCTGCGCCGGGTCGACCTGACCGGCGCGGAGAACATCGACGCGGGCTTGGCCGAGGGCAACGGCGTGGTGCTCGCACTGCCGCACAGCGGCAACTGGGACGTCGCCGGGGTCTGGCTGTGCGACCGGCACGGCGGATTCACCACGGTGGTCGAGCGGCTGGAGCCGGAATCGCTGTTCCGACGCTTCGCCGACTACCGGGAATCGCTCGGGTTCGAGATCGTGCCGCACACCGGGGACAGCTCGGCGATGCGGCTGCTGCTCAAGCGGCTGCGCGAGAACAAGGTGGTGTGCCTGGTGGGGGACCGGGATCTGACCGCATCCGGGATCGCGGTGCGGTTCTTCGGTGAACAGGCCCGGCTGCCGGCCGGTCCGGCCCGGCTGGCCGCGACGACCGGGGCCGCGCTGCTGCCGGTCGGTTCCTGGTACTCCGAGGACGGCTGGCAGATCCGTGTGCATCCGCGGATCCGGGTCACCGCGCGGGCCGAGGTGCCCGCCGCCACCCAGGCGCTGGCCGACGCGTTCGCCGGCGACATCGCCGCGCACCCGGCGGACTGGCACATGCTGCAACCGTTCTGGCCGGACGAGGCCGACGGTCCCGATCTCGAAGAAGCGAGCTGAGCCCGTGGCCCGGGGGTGGAACATCGGGATCGTGTGCCCGTACTCCTTCGACGTGCCAGGCGGGGTGCAGGGGCATGTGCTCGACCTGGCCCGCGCGCTGCGGGAGCGGGGGCATCGGGTGTCCGTGCTCGCCCCGGCCGACGAGGACGCCGAGCTGCCGGATTTCGTGCACCCCGCGGGCAAGGCGCTCGGCATCCCGTACAACGGCTCGGTCGCCCGCCTGCAGTTCGGCCCGGTGTCCTACGCGCGGGTGCGGCGCTGGATCCGGGACAACGGCTTCGACGTGCTGCACCTGCACGAACCGGCCGCGCCGAGCCTGTCGCTGCTCGCGCTGAAGGTGGCCGACGGACCGATCGTGGCCACCTTCCACACCGCCACCACCCGTTCGCGCACGCTCGCCGCGTTCCAGCCGGTGCTGCGGCCGCTGCTGGAGAAGATCACCGCGCGGATCGCGGTGTCGGCGCTGGCCCGGCGGGTGCAGGTGGAGCACGCGGGCGAGGACGCGGTGGAGATCCCCAACGGCGTGGACGTCGAGTTCTTCTCCCGGGCCCTGCCGCTGGAGGGGTATCCGCGGGCCGGGGGCACGGTCGGGTTCGTCGGCCGGTTCACCGAGCCGCGCAAGGGGATGGACGTGCTGCTGGAGGCGGCGCGGCAGGTATTGCCGGAATTCGAGGACCTGCGGCTGCTGGTGGTCGGGCGGGGCGATCCCGACCAGCTGCGCCGGATGGCCGGGCCGCGGCTGTGGCCGCATGTCGAGCTGCTCGGCCAGGTCGACGACGCGACGAAGGCCCGTGCGCTGCGCAGCGTGGACGTCTACTGTGCGCCCAACACCGGGGGCGAGAGCTTCGGCATGATCCTCACCGAGGCGATGGCCGCGGGCACCCCGGTGCTGGCCAGTGGGCTCGATTCGTTCCGCCGCGTGCTCGACGACGGCACGGCCGGGATGCTCACCACCACCGGTGACGCCGGCGCGCTCGCCGACGGGCTGCGGGAGCTGCTGGGCGATCCGGCCCGCCGGGCGTCGCTGGCCGCTGCGGCGGGCGAGCGGGTGACCGGATACGACTGGTCCACAGTGGTCACCCAGGTGCTGCGGGTGTACGAGACGGCGATCGCCGCCGACCCGCGGCGAGTCGTGGCCGGGGAACGGGAGAGCATGCGGTGAGCTGGCTGATGTGGCTGCTGCTCGCGCTCACCGTGGTGGTCGTGCTCGGCGGGTTGTTCCTGGTCGCCACGGCGAACCGCCTGAACCGGCTGCACGTGCGCATGGACGCGGGCTGGGCGGCGCTCGACGCGGCGCTGGCCCGCCGTGCCGTGGTCGCCCGCGCGGCCTCGGCGGTCCTCTGCGTGGACGGCCTCCGCGCCGCCGCCGAACGCGCCGAAGCCGCTTCGCGCGCGGACCGGGAGGCCGAGGAGAACGAGCTGACCCTGCTCCTGGCCCGGATCGACCGGGTCCGGCTGCCGGCCGCACTGGCCGGGGAACTGACCGACGCCGAGCACCGCGTGGTGATCGCGCGCCGCGTGCACAACGACGCGGTGCGCGACACCCTCAGGCTCCGCCGCCGCCGGAAGGTGCGGTACTTCAAACTCGCCGGGACCGCGCCGCTGCCCGAGTACTTCGAATTCGCCGAGCCCGAATTGCCTTAAGCCCCCAAGCGCTCCTTCCGCCCCCCTCAACTCACGCCTGCAGAGCTGTGAAGGGTCCCTTCACGGACGCTGAGGCTGTGAAGGGTCCCTTCACAGCCTTCAGGCCTTTGTAGTCTGGTTCCGTGACAGCCGAGACGGATGCCTGCGCGGTCGCGCACGGCGAAGCCGAAAGCGCACCGGTCGAACGGACGCTGGTGGCCGTGTTCGCCTCCCCGGTCGCCCGGTACCTGCTCCGGTACGCGGCCGATCTGGGGTACCGCACCGTGCTGTTCGAACCCGATACCGCCCGCGCCGCGGACTTCGCCGAGGTTGATCGGGTGCTGCCGGACCCGGGCCCGGACGCCGACGTGGTGGTCACCGACCACCACCGGCCGGAGCTGGGCACCGTGCTGCAGGCCGCGCTCGCGGCGCGGGCGCGCTGGGTCGGCGTGCTCGGCAATCCACGCCACCCCGGCCCGCACATCGAGGCACTGCGGGAGCTGGGTGTGCCGGAGGCGGACATCGGCCGGGTGCACCGGCCGGTCGGGCTGAACATCGGTTCGCGCACTCCGGCGGAGATCGCGATCGCGACCCTCGCGGGTCTGCTGGCCGACCGGAACGGGCGGCCGGGCGGGTTCGAGTTCTGAGGCATCGGCTTGGGAGTGCGCGCCAAAGATCGGCGATCCTCGGCGAGGCGTGGCTGATCCCGCCGGTAGTATAGGAACTATGGCGAGCGTCGATCCCATGACGGCCCGGGCGGACGTGTCCGTCGCGGTGGATGGCCGGGTGACGATTCCGGTGTTGTTGCGGCAGGCCGCGGGAATCTCGCCAGGCTCGAATCTGGTCGCCTATGTCGAGCGCGGCAGGGTGGTCCTCGAGGATCGTGATCACCTGCTGCGACGGGTGCAGGACGAAGCGATCGCGGCGGCCCGTGCTGCCGGGGTGACCGGGAGCGTGACGGACTCGTTGCTCGAGGACCGGCGCGCCGAGGCCGCCCGCGATGCCGTCGGCGATGCTGGCAAGGCGGGCGAAAACGAAGCAGGCCCGGAGTGACGGCGGTGCTGGACGCGAGCGCCGTTCTCGCACTGATCTACCGCGAGGACGGGCACGACCAAGTGGCCGCCCAGGTCCGTGGCGCGGTGATCAGTGCCGTGAACTTCTCCGAGGTCGTGCAGAAGCTGGCGCAGAACGGCCACCCGACACCAACGGAAGCGGCCGGCGTCGTGCTTTCCCTCGGCGCGACCGTGGCCGCGTTCGCCGCCGCCGAGGCCGTCGACGCTGCGTTGCTGTGGGCGCCCACACGCAGCAACGGCCTCTCATTCGGTGACCGGGCGTGCCTCGCGGTCGCCGGCAGTATCCCGGGCGGACGTGCGGTCACCGCTGACAAGGCTTGGGCTCGGGTCGATGTCGGCGTACCGGTCGACCTGATCCGCTGACCAGTCACCCAGCGGACATCGCCGCTCCGGACGCCTGCCCAGGCCGGAGAAGACCCACCTCCCCGGCCACCACCACCCCGCCGGCGCTGTGAAGGGTCCCTTCACGGACTCTGAGGCTGTGAAGGGACCCTTCACAGCCTTCACGTCGGTACCGCCACCCCCTCCGGCATCGGCTCGAACCGCGCGTGCCGGCGGCTGAACGTCGCCGTGCCGGAGGTCAGGGAGCGCAGGTCGACCGCGTAGCGCAGCAGTTCCGCCGCCGGGATCTCGGCGTGCACGCGGGTGCGGCCGCCCTCGGCGGATTCGGTGCCCAGCACGCGGCCGCGGCGGGCGGACAGGTCGCCCAGCACGGTGCCCAGATGGTCGTCCGGCAGGGTCACCTCGACCTCGTCGAGGGGCTCCAGCAGGGTGATCCGCCCGGCCGCGGCGGCCTCGCGCAGGGCGAGCGCACCCGCGGTCTGGAACGCCGCGTCGGACGAGTCGACGCTGTGCGCCTTGCCGTCGACGAGGGTGACCCGCACGTCGACGACCGGGTGGCCGTCCTGGAGCCCGCGCGCCAGCTGGGCCCGCACGCCCTTCTCCACGCTCGGGATGAACTGGTGCGGCACCGAACCGCCGACCACCTTGTCCACGAACTCGAACCCGCCGCCGCGGGGCAGCGGCTGGACCTCGATATCGCACACGGCGAACTGCCCGTGCCCGCCGGACTGTTTCACGTGCCTGCCGTGCCCGCTCGCCGCTTTCGTGAACGTGGCGCGCAGGCTGATCCGCACCGGTTCGGTCTCCACTTCGGCGCCGCCGGCGCGCAGCCGCGAAAGCACCACGTCGGCGTGCGCCTCGCCCATGCACCACAGCACCAGCTGCCCGGTCTCCGCGTTCCGCTCCAGGCGCAACGTCGGATCGCCCGCCACGAGCCGGGAAAGGTTGCGGGCCAAGGTGTCCTCGTCGCTGCGGGTCTTCGCCACCACGGCCACCGGCAGCAGCGGCTCGGGCATCCGCCACGGTTTCATCACGAGCGGATCCTCCGGAGAGGACACGGTGTCGCCGGTCTCCGCGGTGCCCACTTTGGTCAGTGCGCACAGGTCACCGGCCACGCAGTAGGGCACCTCCCGCAGGTTCGGCCCGAGCGGTGAGTACAGGTGGGCCACGCGCTCGTCGGCGTCGTGGTCCTCGTGCCCGCGCTCGGCGAGCCCGTGCCCGGACACGTGCACCGCGTTCTCCGGCCGCAGCGTCCCGGAGAACATCCGCACGAGGGACACCCGGCCGACGTAGGAATCGACCGCGGTGCGCACCACCTCGGCGGCGAGCGGACCGTCCGGATCGGCCCTCAGCGCTTCGTGCGGTCCGCCGTCCGGGGTGGTCACGCCGGGGGGCAGGTGCTCCAGCGGGGACGGGAAGGCCCGCACGATGCCGTCCAGCACCTCGGCCAGCCCGATCCCGCTCGTTGCGGACACCGGGATGACCGGATGGAACGAGCCACGCGCGACGGCCGTCTCCAGGTCCGCGATCAGCACCTCTTCGGCGATCTCCTCGCCGGCCAGGTAGCGGTCCATCAGCGTCTCGTCTTCGCTTTCGGCGATGATGCCCTCGATCAGCTCGTTGCGGGCCTCGGCCAGCCCGTCGATAGCGCCCGGATCGGGTTCGCCGACGCGGGGAGGGTAGCCGTCGGCGTAGTCGTAGCGGCGCTGGGTGATCAGCCCGACCAGCCCGTCCCCGGCGGGCAGGTAGAGCGGCAGCACGCCGTCGCCGAACGCGGCCCGGCAGGCGGAGATCTCGCCGAGCGGATCGGCACGGTGATGGTCGAGCCGGGACACGACGACCGCGCGCGGCATGCCGACCGCGGCGCACTCCTCCCACACGGCCACCGTCGCCGCGTCCACGCCCTCCGCCGCGCAGACGACGAACAGCGCCGCATCCGCGGCCCGCAGCCCGGCGCGCAGTTCACCGACGAAATCGGCGTACCCGGGGGTATCGATCAGGTTGATCTTGTGCCCGGCGTGCAGGATCGGCGCCACGGACAGGCCGACCGACCGCTGCTGCCGCACCGCGGCCGGATCGTGGTCGCACACCGTGGTGCCCTCCACGACCGAACCCGCGCGCGGCACCGTGCCGGAGGCGGCCAGCAGCGCCTCGGTGAGCGTGGTCTTGCCGGAGCCGGAAGGCCCGACCAGGACGACGTTGCGCACTTTGGCGGGGTCGGATACAGCGACGGCGGCCCCGGTGTCGGCGCTCCTGTTCTGCTTGTCGGCCATGACGGCCTCCTCGGCGGAAGACGGGTGAACACCTGTGTCCCCGATCACACACCCGATACCCTGGCGAGGCAAGGCGCGGAGGGGGGACTGCGATGACGATCAGCAGGCGGGTGTTCCTGGGGCTGTCCGGGGCGGCGGTGCCGTTCGCGGCGGGGTTGTCCGGTCCGGTGCCGGACCGGTGGGGGCGGTTGCGCCGCAGGCTGGCCGGGCCGCTGCTCCGCCCGGGTGACGCGGGCTACGACGACGCGCGCCGCGGCTTCTTCGCGATGTACGACCGCCGCCCGGCCGCGGTGGCCGGCTGCGCCCGTCGCGAGGACGTTCAGGCCTGTGTGGATTTCGCGGCGAGGCAAGGGATTCCGCTGGCCGCGCGGTCCGGCGGGCACAGCTATCCCGGATATTCCACTGTGGACGACGGGCTGGTGGCCGACCTGGCCCGGCTGAACCGGATCGAACTGCACGAGGGCGGCCGGGTGACGATCGGCGCGGGCGCCCGGCTGGGTGCGGTGTACGCGGCGCTCGCCGCGGCGGGCCGGGCGCTGCCCGCCGGGACCTGCCCGACTGTCGGCATCGCCGGGCTCACCCTCGGGGGAGGGCTCGGCGTGCTCGGCCGCAAGTACGGGCTGACCTGCGATCTGCTGGAGTCGGCCGAGCTGGTGACCGCGGACGGGACCTGTCACACGGTCTCCGCCGCGAGCCGCCCAGAGCTGTTCTGGGCGCTGCGCGGCGGCGGGGGAGGGAATTTCGGCATCGTCACGTCGTTCACCTTCCGCACCGTGCCCGCACCCGGGCTGACCACGTTCGACGTGCAGTTCCCACCCGCCGCCGCGGCCACGCTGTTCGCCGCATGGCAGGAGTGGCAGCCCCGGATGCCGGACGAGCTGTGGGCCGATCTGGGTCTCGGCGCGTCCGCGGCCAACCTCGGCGGCTGCTTCGTCGGCCCGCGTACCCGGCTCACCCCGCTGCTCGACACGCTCGTCCGCCAGGTCGGCACCCCGTTGAAACGAGCCGAGCAGGAGCGCGGCTTTGTGGACACGATGGAGTGGTTCGCCGGGTGCGGGGACCTGTCGTCCACCTCGTGCCGTCCGGGCTGGGACGGCGGGGGAGGAGGCGTGGAACAGCGCTCCTACGTGGCGACCTCCCGGATGCTGATGCGCCCCGCCCCGGATCCCGCCGCGGTGATCGCGGCCCTGACCGCGAATCCGGACACCTACACGATCGTGGACGGCGGCGGAGGCGCGATCGCCCGTGGCGATTCGGCGTACGCACACCGGTCCGCGCTGGCGAGCTTCCAGTTCACGCAGCCCGTGGCGCCCGGAGGCGAGGCCGCGGCCCGCCGGGAGATCGGCCGGATCCGGGACGGTCTCGGCACGGAGTTCGGCACCACCGGCTACATCAACTACCTGGACCCCGAGATGCCGGACTGGGGCCGCGCCTACTACGGCGAGCACCTGCCGCGGCTGCGCGCGATCGCCCGCCGGTACGACCCGGGCGGGGTGTTCTCCTTTCCTCGCGCGCTGATCCGCGCCTGATTGTCCATAGTGGACGGTCAGGGGATTCCGGCCAGCCGCACCAGTGCGGCCGTTGCCGCGGCGGCGAGCACCACCAGTACGAACGGCGCTTTCCGCCAGGCGAGCACGCCGCCGACGAGAACCCCGGCCGGACGGGCGAATCCGGCGTAGTCGTGGCCCTCGATGAGCGCGCTGGTCGCGACCAGCGCCGCCAGCAGAACCACCGCGGCCAGCGTCATCAACCGCTCGGTACGGGCGGAGGGGTGCACCCGATTTCGCAGCGCCGGTCCGGCGAACCGGAACGCGAACGTGCCCAGACCCAGCACCCCGGTGGCGATCAGCAATTCCGTGGCATCCATCAGCGGGCCGCCTTCGGTTCCTTGGCCGCGACGCCCGCGACCACGCCGACCAGCGCGAGCAGGACCGGCAGCCCGGCGGGCAGCAGCGGCGCCGCGGCGAGCGCCACCACCACACCGATCAGCGTCGGCAGCCGGAAAGCTCGCTCCCGCAACGACGGCAGTACCAGTGCCAGCAGCACCGCGGGGAACGCGGCGTCCAAACCGAACGCGTCGGTGTCGTGGATCGCGGTACCGGCGAAAGCGCCGACCAGCACCCCGACGTTCCAGCAGACGAACAACCCGATCCCGCACGCCCAGTACGCCGCGCGCCGGCGATCGGCATCCCGCTGGGCCAGCGCGAACGCCACCGACTCGTCGATCATCAGGTGGCTGCCCAGCGCCCGCGCGAGCCGTCCGCGGCCGAACACGTCGCCCACCGCGAAGCCGAACGGCACGTGCCGCGCGTTCACCAGGAGCCCGGCCGCGACCGCGGCGAGCGGATTGCCGCCGGAGGCCACGATCCCGACGAACATGAACTGCGAAGCACCGGCGAAGACCAGCAGGGACAACACCATGGGCGCCCACAGCGGGAAGCCGGAACTCACCGTGATGGCACCGTAGGACACGCCGACGAGGGTGTCGGCCAGGCACACCAGGCCGATGTCGCGGGCGAGGCCGCGATCAAGTGTTCGCCATATCGAACGCATAGTGCCCTATGCTGAACATGGCAGCACCCGTTCGTCAAGGCGAACAAGAAGACTGAGGGAGCGAACACATGTCGCAGGACACCTCCAGCGCGCCGCTGGAGATCATCGCCGAGTCGCTGCGCCGGGAACGGACCCGGGCCGGGCTGTCGCTGACCGAGCTGGCCCGCCGCGCCGGTCTCGCGAAATCCACGCTCTCGCAACTGGAATCCGGGTCCGGCAACCCGAGCGTGGAAACGCTGTGGGCGCTCGGCGTCGCCCTCGACGTGCCGTTCTCCCGGCTCGTCGAACCGGATCGCCCCCAGGTTCGCGTGATCCGCTCGGGCAGCGGGCCGACAGTGTTCGCCGAACACGCCGACTACGCGTGCACCCTGCTGTCGGCCTGTCCGTCCGCGGCACGGCGGGACATGTACCTGATCCGCGCCGAACCGGGCATCCCGCGGCGATCGGATCCGCACATGAACGGGGTGGTCGAGCACATCGTCCTGTGCGCGGGGCGGGCCCGGGTCGGCCTCGCCGACGACCCGGTCGAGCTGCGGCCCGGCGACTACATCGCCTACCCCGGGGATGTGCGGCACGTGTTCGAGGCGCTGGAACCCGGCACGTTCGGCGTGGAGGTGTCCGAATACTCGTGACTCATCTCTTCGCGGCCTTGATCAGCACCTGCAATGCCGCCACCAGGCAGGCGACCGCGGTGCCGAGCAGGATCGCGACGACGAACAGGACGTTCCTGGAGCGGTCTTCGGCGCCTTGGTCGAGCGTCGCGTAGGTGATCGGGCCGAGTTCGCCGTGGCCCAGCCAGGACAGCTGGTTCGGTACCTGCAGCGGCGGTGCCGCCTGCGTGACCGTCTCAAGTGGACTGAGCGTGCCGCTGTCGACGGTGACGGAGAGGGACTTCGGCCGGACCGCGGCGAACCCGGTGGCCGACCGGACGTCGATCCCCTTGAGCCGCAACGGATCCGAGGAGACAGGTGGCAATGACACCACCGACCGCGAGGCGGAACTCTGCTGGAACGATCCGATGACCGTGCCGTTGTAGAAATCGGCGGTGCCCTGCGTTCCGGAGAGCACCTGGTAGCCGCCGGCGGAGCCGGCCAGGGTGACACCGGCCCCGTGTCCGTTCCCCGGTGCGAAGCGAAGCCCGCCGGACAGCACGATTCCCCAGCGATGATCGGTGGAGCCGGTCGAGATCACCTGGAGTGACAGCAAGGTCGACCCGCCCGGATCCTGCGGGAAATACTGGACGGAGACGGTCATCTCGGCGGCCGGGTCGGCCGCGAACACCCGCAGGACCGCGTCGTCGGGTTCCGGTGCGGACACCGGTGCGGTGAAGTAGGAAAGCCCGCTGAACGACACCAGCCCCAGCAGCATGGCGATCAGCATCAGGGCGCCGACCTCCGCGAGGACCACCTTGCCCCAGGACGCGGCCAGCCCGGCGAGCACGCCGGCGAAGACGATGAACAAGCCCACCTGGATCAGCAGCCCGCCAACGTCGGACACGCTGGTGTCGATCCGGCTGAGGATCAGCAACTGGTCGAACGGCACCGCGACCACGGCCAGCGCAACGAGCACAACGACCGTCCACCGGCTCCGCCGCCGAACCGGCCCCCGGAAGGCGAGAGCCAGCACGGCGACCGCCGCGGTCGCGGTGATCTCGGCAGCGGTCCGAAGGTCCCGGCTCATCAGCCACACCGCGAGCGCGAGCAGGAGCGGCACGAGGACGCAGTAGACGACCGACGAGACCCGGCTCGGCCGCCGGGCCGGTACCGGCGGCGCCTCCTCGGCGTGTGGCACCCGCCGTTCGGGTACCGCCCGCGGGCGCGCCGTGACCAGCCTGCCCAGCAGTACCCCGACCACCGCCGACCCTGCCACGAGAAGGAACTTCCGGTACCGGGCCGGGCCGTCAGTCACCGATTCCTCCTCCTGGCGATCTTTCGCGCACCGAGGAGTCGTGACGACGTGGACAGCCGTTACGCGGCGCCCCGAAGCCGGACGGGAAGGCTGAGTACGGCGTGGAAGAAGTCCGAACGCCACGCCCCCCGAGGTAGCGGTTCATCAAGGCGGTGAACGCGATCTCGGCCTCCCACCGGGCCAGGGGCGTGCCGAGGCAGTAGTGGATACCGTGACCGAACCCGAGATGCGGATTCTCCGCCCGGCCAAGCCGCTGTTGGTCCGCCGGCGTGACCGAGCGGGCCAGGCAAGATCACTACTGCTCGCACGAGCAGGTCAACACGACCGGAGATCCACGCGATGGCCGGGTAGTCACCGCACGAACGAGAGGCCCCGCGAACGCCCGTCCACGGGACCTCTCGATCGGACTGAACTTCGAGCCGTCACCAACCCCGCTCAGCCAGCCGATGCGGCTCCGGCAGCTCCTCCACGTTGATCCCCACCATCGCCTCGCCCAGTCCGCGTGAGACCTTCGCCAGCACGTCCGGGTCGTCGTAGAACGTGGTCGCCTTGACGATCGCCTCGGCGCGCTGGGCCGGGTTGCCGGACTTGAAGATGCCCGAGCCGACGAAGACGCCCTCCGCGCCCAGCTGCATCATCATCGCCGCGTCGGCGGGCGTGGCGATGCCGCCGGCGGTGAACAGCACGACGGGCAGCTTGCCCGCCTCGGCAACCTCTTTGACCAGCTCGTACGGCGCCTGCAGCTCCTTCGCGGCGACGAACAGTTCATCCTCGGGCAGGGACTGCAGCCGCCGGATTTCGCCGCGGATCTTGCGCATGTGGGTGGTGGCGTTGGAGACGTCGCCGGTACCGGCCTCGCCCTTCGAACGGATCATCGCCGCGCCCTCGGTGATCCGGCGCAGGGCCTCGCCGAGGTTGGTCGCCCCGCACACGAACGGCACGGTGAACGCCCACTTGTCGATGTGGTTCGCGTAGTCGGCGGGGGTGAGCACTTCGGATTCGTCGATGTAGTCCACGCCGAGCGACTGCAGCACCTGCGCTTCGACGAAGTGGCCGATCCGGGCCTTGGCCATCACCGGGATCGACACCGTCTCGATGATGCCGTCGATCAGGTCCGGGTCGCTCATCCGGGCGACCCCGCCCTGCGCGCGGATGTCGGCGGGCACGCGCTCGAGCGCCATCACCGCGACCGCGCCGGCGTCCTCGGCGATCTTGGCCTGCTCTGCGGTGACCACGTCCATGATCACGCCGCCCTTGAGCATCTCCGCCATCCCGCGCTTGACCTTGGCGGTACCGGTGACGGACTGGGGTTCGGCGCTCTGCTGCTGCGACACCTTGCGGGCCTTTCTCGGGGAGGGTGGTGCTGGATTCACCCATCAGGGTAGGACTCAGGTGGACTGCCGAGGCAGGCCAGTACGCGGATATCTTGAAAGGCCACTCCTCGGTTCGCGTACCCGTCTTCTGTGCGGGTGGTAGGTGCTGACCTGCGAGTACGCTGGCGAGGGAGGTGTCGTCCGGGTATCCGGCCGGGTGTGAAGGGTCCTCGGTGGGTGGCCACTGACGGCGGATTCCGGCAGTCCACTTCGGGCCGCGGACGCCCGTCGGGGCCGGGTGGCCGGTGCCGCCCTGGCCGGGATGGCCGCGGGTGGTCCCCCTAAGCTGGGGTGAACGTCTTTCGGGAGGTCGGGTGACGACGGTTTCGGGAACACGGCCGGTGGTCGGTGTGCTCGCCCTGCAGGGTGCCGTGCGCGAGCACGTCGCGATGCTGGAGCGCGCCGGTGCCCGGGCGGTCCCGGTGCGCCGCCCGGCCGAGTTGTCCGAAGTGGACGGCCTGGTGCTGCCCGGCGGCGAGTCCACCACGATGTCGCGGCTGCTGGAGACCTTCGAGCTGCTGGAGCCGTTGCGCGCGCGGATCGCCGGCGGGCTGCCCGCGTTCGGTTCCTGCGCGGGGCTGATCCTGCTGGCCCGCCAGGTGCTCGACGGGCGCCCGGACCAGCAGCAGCTCGGCGGGCTCGACGTGGTGGTGCGGCGCAACGCGTTCGGCAGGCAGGTCGATTCGTTCGAGGCCGACCTGCCGATCACGGGCGTGCCCGGCGGGCCGGTGCGCGCGGTGTTCATCCGCGCCCCGTGGGTGGAGAAGGCCGCGGGCGGGGTCGAAGTGCTGGCCACCGTGCCCGGCCCGGCCGATCCGGACACCGGCCCCGACGGGCCGCGGGTGGCCAGGATCGTCGCCGTCCGGCAGGGGGCGGTGCTGGCCACGGCGTTCCACCCGGAGATCACCGGGGACGAACGGCTGCACCGGCTGTTCGTCGGACTCGTGCGGGAAGCCTGAGCAGGGAGCGCGGCGCCGGGAGGCGGGCGGACGCGGAACAGATGGAGGAGAGATGAGCGGCCACTCCAAGTGGGCCACGACGAAGCACAAGAAGGCGAACCTCGACGCCAAGCGGGGCAAGCTCTTCGCGCGGCTGATCAAGAACATCGAGGTGGCCGCCCGTACCGGCGGGGGTGACCCGGACGGCAACCCCACGCTGTACGACGCCATCCAGAAGGCCAAGCGGAACTCGGTCCCGCAGGACAACATCGAGCGCGCGCGCAAGCGCGGTGCGGGGGAAGAGGCCGGCGGCGCGGACTGGCAGAACATCACCTACGAGGGCTACGGGCCCAACGGTGTCGCCGTGCTCATCGAATGCCTGACCGACAACAAGAACCGGGCCGCGATGGAGGTGCGCACCGCGCTCACCCGCAACAACGGCTCGCTCGCCGACCCGGGCTCGGTGGCCTACATGTTCACCCGCAAGGGTGTGGTGATCATGCCCAAGGCGGACGCGACCGAGGACGACGTGCTGATGGCGGTGCTCGACGCGGGCGCCGAGGAGGTCAACGACCTCGACGAGAACTTCGAGATCGTCTCCGAGGGCACCGACCTGGTCCCGGTGCGCAAGGCGCTGCAGGAGGCCGGATTCGAGTACGAGTCGGCCGACCTGACCTTCCTGCCCTCGGTGAGCGTCCCGCTCGACGTCGACGGCGCGAAGAAGATCTTCAAGCTGATCGACGCCCTCGAAGACTGCGACGACGTGCAGAACGTGTACGCGAACTTCGACGTTTCGGACGAGGTCATGGCGGAGGTCGACTGACCTGCCCGCGCCGGGTGAGTTCCCGGGTCCCGGACGAGCCGGTGACCTCAATGGACTGATCCGGTGCGCGAAGCGACAGTCGCGGCCCAGGGACATCCCGGGCCGCGACTGTTCTTTCTCCGCCGATTTTTGGTGTGCCGCAACGGAAATCGCGAAACTCCTTGACCAGTGCGGAAGAACTGCGGCGCGGGGACTGGGTTCGGCGGCGCGGGTGCGGCACAATGGCGGCCGTGACGACCCCAGCCCTGAGTGCCGAAGACCAGAGCCTGATCGCGTGGATCGAATCCCAGGCAAGGGAACGGGGCAACGCGGTGATCTCCGTCCAGCCGGACGAGCAGGGCGCGGGCTACTGCTTCACCGCGTGCGCATGGGCTCTGCACAACGTGCCGGAGGCGGTCGTGCTCGGCCTGCCCGGCCAGATGGGCTCGATCCTGCTCGACGCCTACGTCGATCGTGCGGCCAACGGCGAGATCTTCGAGGTCGGCAAGCGCTACGACGACTTCTTCGACAGCGCGCCGGTCGTGTTCGAGCGGGTGGCCAAGGGCCATTACCCGGAGTACTTCGGATCCGCTTTCCTGGTCTACCCCGACGGCGATTTCCCGGCCCTGCAGCTGATCGTCGCCACCCCCGACGGGCATTTCCCCTGGCAGGACACCGCACCCGAGGGATTCGCGCAGTGGCAGCTGGTGCTCACCGCGAGCGGAGCGCCGGAAAGCTGGACCCCGGGCGTCGACGGCCCCTGACCCCTCCCGCGCGTCCCGATGTGGCCCTGGCGAAAGCTGTGAAGGGACCCCTTCACGGACTCTGGGGCCAGGGTGTCGGCAAAGTCGGTGTGGAGGTCTGTGAAGGGACCCTTCACAGACTCAGATAGGGCTTTGTTATGGGGGTAGTTCTCGTTGGCAGAGGGCGCAGGCCCCGGTCCAGCATGTGAGCAGGTTCTGCAGGAGCAGGGCGACCTGTCCGAGTGTCAGGCCGGGGCCGCGTTTTTTACTGTGCGGGCGCGGTATTCGGTGAGGAACTGCAAGGC
>NZ_QZFV01000148.1:0-15997 GCF_003600245.1 Amycolatopsis panacis | reverse complement strand
GGGTGTCGGCAAAGTTGGTCGGGGACCCGGCAGTGGGCGATGCGGAGGTGTGTGCGACCGCCTCGTGGCGTGCGCCGGACCGGTTTCGGGTCTGTGAAGGGACCCTTCACAGACTCAGAGTCCGTGAAGGGTCCCTTCACGGACCTCTACACCGACTTTGCCGGGGCCCTGGACTCTCAGGCTGTGAAGGGTCCCTTCACAGCGGCGACGGCTCAGCCGACCCAGACGTATTCGTGTTCCGGTCGTCCGGTGGCGCCGTAGCGCAGGCGCATGTCCACCGCGCCGGACTCGGCCAGTGCGGTGAGGTAACGCTGCGCGGTGGCGCGGGCCATGCCCAGTTCGCGGGCGACTTCGGCGGCCGAGAGCGGGGCCGGTGAGCTGCGCAGCCGTTCGGACACCAGCCGTGCGGTGGCGCTCGACTGGCCCTTCGGCGAGGCCGCCCGGTCCTGGTCGTGCAGGGCGCGGAAGGCGCGGTCCACGTCGTCCTGGTTGAGGGGACGTTCGGTGCGCACCAGGCCCCGGTAACGCGCGTAGGAGGTCAGCCGTTCGGAGAGCTGCCGGGTGGTGAACGGCTTGATCAGGTAGTTCAGCGCGCCGGCGCGGATCGCGGCGGTCACCGAAGCGGCGTCCGTCGCGGCGGAGAGCACGATGGTGTCGGTCTGCAGTTCGGGTAGCACGGACAGGCCGGGCTCGTCGGGCAGGTACACGTCGAGCAGCACCAGGTCCGGGGCCAGTCCGCGGACGCGGGCGCGGGCCTCGGCGGCGGTGTGCGCGATGCCGGCCACGGTGAAGCCCGGCACCTCCGAGACGAAACCGGCGTGCACCCCGGCCACCCGGAAGTCGTCGTCGACGATGAGGGTGCGGATCATCAGGGGACCTCCAAGGTGCTCAGCAGACCGGGGAGCTTCGCCACGAACAGGGCGCCCGCTGCGCCGCCGCCGGGGTCGGCGAGCCACACCTCGCCGCCGTGGGCGCGGGCGGCTTGGCGGGCCAGCGCCAGCCCGAGCCCGTGGCCGGGGGTCAGTTTGGTGGACACGCCCTCGTCGAAAAGCTTTTCCCGCAACGGTTCCGGCACGCCGGGTCCACTGTCCACAACGGACACATGCAGGGTGTCGCCGTCGGCGAGCAGGCCGATCTCGACCGAGGCCGGGCGGCGTGGCCCCAGCCGGGCCGCGTGCAGGGCGTTGTCCACCAGGTTGCCGATGACGGTGCCCGCGGCGACCGGGTCGGTCACCGCGGCGGGCACCCACGAGTCGTCGGCCAGCCGTAGTTCCATGCCTTTTTCCTGGGCTTGCTCGCTTTTCGCGACCAGCAGCGCCCGCAGATACGGGTCGGCGATCCGGTCGCCGGGCGGCTCGGCGCGGGCGCCGGTGGTCTCGGTGAGCGTCTGCAGGTACTCCTCGGCCTCAGTGTGGTGGCCGAGCTGCAACAACCCGGAGAGCGTGTGCAGCCGGTTCGCGAACTCGTGCCGCTGTGCCCGCAATCCGTCGGACAGCGAGCGGATGCCGTCGAGTTCACGGGTGAGCGTGTCGAGGTCGGTGCGGTCCCGGAGGGTCAGCACCGTACCGAGCGGACGTTCCTCACGCCGCACCGCGCGGGAGTTGATCACGAGTACCCGATTTCCGGCCACCGCAAGGAGATTGTCCACCGGTACGCCTTCCGCGACGGCCATCTGCAGCCGTGGCGAAAGGTCCAGCTCGGCCAGCGGCGTACCGACCGGGAGGGCAGTACCGAGCAGCCGCTCCGCCTCGTCGTTGCGCACGGTGACCCGTTGTTGCGCGTCGAGCGCCAGCACGCCTTCGCCGATGCCGTGCAGCACGGCTTCGCGTTCGTAGAGCAGCTCGGTCAGCTCCTGCGGTTCGAGGCCGTGGGTGACGCGCCGGAGCCGGCGGTTCAGCAACGCCGACGCACCGGCGCCGAGCAACAGTGCCCCACCGGCGAACAGCGAAGTCAGCTCGATCAGCCGGTTGACGTCGCCGGTCAGCTCGGTGACGTTGAAGCCCACGCTGACCTCGCCGACCACCCGATCGCCCTGCGCGATCGGGGTCTTGCTGCGCACGGACAGCCCGAGCGTGCCCTCCTGTACGGCGCTCACCACGTCCTGGCCGGAGAGCGCCTCCTTGGCCGAGGTGCTCACGCGATCGCCGATGCTGCCCGGGTCGGGGTGCGCCAGCCGGATCCCCTGGTCGTCGGTGATCACCACGAACAGCACCTCGTTCGCCTTGGTCACGGCCTGCGCCCGCGTCTGGAGCGGCCCGCCCTGCTGCCGCGCCGCGGCGCCGGCGATCACCACCGGATCCGCCGCCACCGACTTCGCGATCGCCAGCGCGCGTTCGCCGTACTGCTCGGTCAGCGTGGTGCGCAGCAGCCAGGCCACCAGCGCGACGCCGAGGCCCACCACGAGCACCACCACGCCGATCTGCAGCAGCAGGACCTGACGGGTGAACCGCATCCGCGGAAAGAGCGCCCACTTCGGCATGCCAGGGAACATACTCCCAGCTCAACGCGGTGCGCTAAACGCGCGAAACGTGGACAACGCGCAGAGCGCACGCAGAACGTCGACAAGCTTCTCGCCCGCCCGCGGCGCTCTTAACCTTCCCGGCGACCGTGTGAGCGTCCCCCCGTGACGAAGGAGTCACCGCCATGGCCCCACCCCTGATCGAACTGATCAGAGCCACCAAAAGGTTCCCGGACGGCTCGGGTTCCGTGCACACCGCGGTCCGCGAGCTGAGCATGACCGTCGAGCCGGGGCAGTTCGTCGCCGTGGTCGGGCCGACCGGCTGTGGCAAGTCGACCACGCTGTCGCTGGTGTCCGGCCTGCAGCCGGCCTCGGCCGGGCGGGTGCGGGTGCACGGCGCGGACGTGAAGTCGATTCCGGACGGCGTCGGCTACATGTTCCAGACCGACGCGGTCATGCCGTGGCGTTCGGTGCTGGACAATGTGGCCTCCGGGCCGCGGTTCCGCGGGGTGCCGAAGGCGCAGGCCAGGGCCAAGGCAGTGGACTGGATTTCCCGGGTCGGCCTCGCCGGCTTCGAGAAGTACTACCCGCACCAGCTTTCCGGCGGTATGCGCAAGCGTGTGGCGCTGGCGCAAACGCTCGTGACGGAGCCCAAGATCCTGCTGATGGACGAGCCGTTCTCCGCGCTAGACGTGCAGACCCGCGCGCTCATGCAGGACGAGCTGTTGCGGCTGTGGTCGGGGTCCGGCGCCGCGGTCATTTTCGTGACGCACGATCTGGACGAAGCCATCGTGCTGGCGGACAAGGTCGTGGTGCTGACCACCGGCCCGGCCACCGTGAAGGACGTCTTCGAGATCCCGCTGCAGCGCCCGCGCAAGGTGGAGGAACTGCGGCTCACGGAGGAATTCCGGGTGCTGTACTCGAATATCTGGGAATCGCTGCGCGGCGAGGTCGACAAGGCCCGGCAGAAGGGGGCGGGCAATGTCGCTTGAGACCTCGGCCGCGTCGGCGGAGCAGCTGCCGGTGCTGGAGACCGAACAGGACGTGCTGGCCAGGGCGAAGCGCTCGGCCGCGCGGCACCGGCGGAACGTCTGGCTGCTGCGGCTGGCGATCGTGGTGGTGTGGCTGGGCAGCTGGGAGCTGGCCGGCCGGTTCTGGATCGACCCGTTCTTCTACTCGATGCCCTCGAAGATCTGGCAGCGGCTGGCCGAATGGTTCACCACCGGAACCGATTTCGGGTCCGTCTGGTACCAGATCCTGGTGACCGTCGAGGAGGCGTTCCTCGGGTTCGTGCTCGGCGCGATCGCGGGCGTGCTGTGCGGGGTGGTGCTCGGCCGCAGCCGGTACCTCGCCGAAGTGCTGGCGCCGTTCATCAAGGCGGCCAACGCAATGCCCCGCATCGTGCTCGCCGCGCTGTTCGTGATCTGGTTCGGCCTCGGACTGTCCTCAAAGGTCGCCACGGTGTTCGTGCTGGTGTTCTTCGCGGTGTTCTTCAACGCCTTCACCGGTGCTCGCGAGGTGGATCGCAACCTGATCGACAACGCCCGCATCCTCGGCGCCACGCGTGGACAGGTGTTGCGGTCGATCGTGTTGCCCAGCGCCACTTCGTGGATCCTCTCCTCGCTGCACGTGGCCTTCGGTTTCGCGCTGATCGGTGCCGTGGTCGGGGAGTACACCGGGGCCAAGGCCGGCATGGGCTTCCTGATCGCCAACGCGCAGGGCACCTTCGACACCGCCGGAGTGTACGGCGGGATGCTGATCGTCATGGTGGTCGCGTTGTTCGCGGAATGGGTCATCGGCACGGCCGAACGCCGGTTGTTGCGCTGGCGCCCGCAAATGAGCGCCGACGACGGGAATCGAGCCATCTGATGCGTCTCAAAAGGACACTCGCGATCGCGGCCGCGGCGCTGGTCAGCCTCGGCGGGGTCACCGCCTGCCGCGACTCGCGGTTGATCGACCTCGGCGACGGCGGCCGTCCGCACATCAAGATCATGGTGGGCGGACTGTCCAAAGTGATCTACCTGCCCGGACAGCTCGCGCACCAGCTCGGCGAGTACCGGAAGCAGGGGATCGACGTCGAACTCTACGACCAGCCCTCCGGTGCGAACGCGGAGACCTCGCTGCTGGCCGGGGAGGTGCAGGCGGTGGTCGGGTTCTATGACCACACCATCGACCTGCAGGCGAAGGAACAGTGCCTGACCAGCGTGGTGCAGTTCGCCAACGTGCCCGGCGAGGCGGAGGTGGTGGCCACCGGCAAGGCCGGGCAGATCCGTTCCGGCGCGGACTTCCGGGGCAAGAACCTCGGGGTCACTTCGCTCGGCTCGTCGACCGACTTCCTCACCAAGGCGCTCGCCGCGCGGGGTGGGGTCGGCGGAAAGGACTACACGCCGGTGAAGGTCGGCGCCGGGCAGACGTTCATCTCGAACCTGCAGCAGGGGGCGATCGACGGCGGGATGACCACCGATCCGACGATCGCGCAGCTGACCAACACCGGCCAGGCCAAGATCCTCTACGACATGCGCGCGGTCGAGGGCACCCGGGCCGCGCTCGGCGGGCTCTACCCGGCCAGCTCGCTGTACATGAGTTGCGAGATCGTGAAGCGCTACCCGGACGTGGTGCAGAAGCTGGCGAACGCCTACGTCGACACGCTGAACTGGCTCGCGACGCACACCGCGGAGCAGGTCGCGGACGTCATGCCGCCCTCGTTCGCGGGCGGGGACAAGGCGTTGTACGTGAAGTCGCTCAAGGACAGCCTGCCGATGTTCACCAAGGACGGGCGGATGGATCCGGCCGGCGCGCGGAACGTGCTCGAAGTGCTCGGTTCCTCGTCGAGCAACGTGAAGCCGAAAAAGGACAAGATCGACCTTTCCCAGACATACACCACCCAATTCGTGGACGCTGCGCACGCACGCTCAGCGCAGTAGTCCATTCCGCGGACATAAGGTTTGGTGAACTTCTGCCCGAATGGGGAAGACCATTCGAAAGTAGCTACCTTCCCGCTCTCGCGAATCCAAGACTGATCAACGTCGGCTCCTCGGGTCCCCATGATCGGATTGGATTTGCATGTACTCACCACCTCCCTGGACTGCCCGGCTGCTTGCGGTCACCGTGGCCGCGGCGGCGAGCCTCGCCGCCGTCGCGGGTACCGCGGCGGCGGCCACCCCCGGCTCCGGGGTCTCCCACGGGCATAATCACGAGGGCGGAAACTGGGGTGGTTACGTCAGTTCCGGCGATTTCACCACGGCGACCGCGTCCTGGATCGAGCCCGCCGTCACCTGTAACTCCAGCAAGGAGATCGTCTCGCCGTGGGTCGGTATCGACGGCGAAGGATCGTCCACAGTGGAGCAGACGGGGGTGGATACGGACTGTGCCGGCGGCGAACCGGTCAAACGGGTCTGGTATGAGATGTACCCGGGCGATTCGGTGTATTACTCCGCCGACGAGACCCGGTGGACGTCGGTGACCGGATCACCGCGACCGTCACCCGCTCCGGCGATGACTACAAACTGGACATCAGCGACACGACGAAGGGCTGGACGAAGACCACGACCCAGACGCTGAACGCCCAGCACATTTCGGCCGAGGCGGTCATCGAGTCCCCGAGCGGCTCGTACCCGTCGATCTCCGGTGACATCGAGTTCAGCGGGGTGCAGTTCGACGGCCGGAACCTCGCCGATGCCGACCCGCAACGCTTGGACGCGGACGACAACGGCCGCGGTACGTTCAGTCCCAGCGACATCGGCTCGGACGGCCAGAGCTTCTCGATGAGCCGCCACTGAGTCTCCGGCGGCGCCCGGAAGTCACCCGTACGGGGCGGCTTCCGGGCGCTGTCACCAAGCCGTGCGGAACTGTCGTTTTCCGGTCTCGGTAGTCGCGTTTTCCGCTTCTAGCTTGGTTTCCAGTAGATCTTGGGAGGCCAGGCACATGACCGCACTGCTCGAAGAACGACGGGCGCCCGCGACGATCGCCACCCGTGGTGTGCAGCGGATGACCACGGCGTTGTTCGTGGTGGCGTTGCTGCTCGCGGCGTACACCGGGTTCCGGCTGCCGGGGGACTGGGCGGTCACGCTGGAGTCGGTGTCGCTGACCGACGGTTTCCACCGCCGGTTCCTCGTCGGCACCGTGCTGCGGCCGTTCGCCTTGGTGTTCGGGTACGACTACTGGGTCTACGCCATCGCCGGGTTCCTCGTGCTCGGGCTCCTGCTCGCCGTGCTGACGGTCGCGTTCCTCCGGGCCCGCACGATCAGCAAGCAGTTCCTCGTCATCGGGTGGCTGCTGCTGCCGACCGGCGGCTTCCTGTTCCACGAGGTCGGCTACTTCGACCAGGTGCTGTATCTACTGCTCTTCGGCGCGCTCTTCGCGCTGAACCGGGGCCGGCTCGTGCTCGCCGGCGGGCTGATGGTGGCATCGGTGCTGACGCACGAGATCGCTTTGCTCACCGTGATTCCGGTGTTCGGCTTCGCGCTGCTGCGGAAGCTTCCGTTCCGCAAGGCCTGCGCGGTGCTGCTGCCTTCCGCGGGAACCGGCCTGGTCCTGCTGGCGCTGCCCGCGGCCGCGCCCGGGGCGGTCCAGCGGTTCCAGCAGGTGCTGGCGGACGCGCACTTCCCGTTCCGGGACGACGCGATCGGCCTGTTCAACCGCAGCCAGGCAGAGAGCTGGGGCGTCTACTCGATCACCGACGTTCTGCTCTACCTGCTGCCGATCGTGGTCGTGGTGGTCGCCGGATTCCTGCTCCTGCACCGGCCTTCGCTGTCGGTGCTGCTGCCGCTCGCCGCGATCCTCACCCCGGTGCTGCTCGCCTTCGGCGGCTGGGACGAGGCGCGCTGGGGGTTCCTGCTGATCACCGGATTCGTCACGGTGCTGTGGATCCAGCTCGGCGACCGGGAACTCGGCCTGCCGCGATTCGGTGCGCTGGCGGCGATCCTGCTGATCCTCGCGCAGCTGCCGATGCCGTACTTCGACGGCTTCCAGCCCCGCGAGGTCACGCTGGTCGGTACTCCGCACGCGGTCGGCGCGTTCCGGTGAGGTGAACCGTCACGGGTAGGGGGCTGCTTCCTTGGATGAGGGATACCCGTTCGAAGACCACCCCAAAGCACTGAAACATAGCGATCTGGCACCTGATCATTTACGGGTATCCCGGTCGAGTCAGGGCTGATCCACCACAGCTATCCGGGAAGTCGAGGCGGATTCCGTGGTGTCCATGGGATCAGTCGGTGATGGAATGGTCCGACTGGTGCAACAGCGCCCGCTACCCTCCCGGCTCGACTACCTCAACCCGGTCGAACACGAACACGCCTAACTTACGCTCAACACCAGCCACGCCGACCGGCGATGGTCTGAGAAGGCATTTTGAAACTGGAGTCACTGGTCTGGGGTGCGGGCGAGTCGGCGAGACATGGTCATGATCATGGCGATGGTGACGATGGCCTCGTGGTGTTCGGGCAGGGTTTCGTAGTCACGCACGCAGCGGCGGTGTTTAGTGATCCACCCAAAGGTGGCTCGACAGCGCAACGTCGCGGCAGGACAACGAATCCCGCGATCGTGTGGGTATGTTTGACTACCTCCACGATCAGCGACAGGACCCTGGTTGTCCATGGCAGCGGCCGTCCGGCATAGCCGCCGTCGGCCCAGACGCGGCGGATCGTGGAGAAGCGGGCGCGCAACGCCGCGAGGAGCCGATGAGCGCCGTCGCGGTCCTGGATGTGTGCGGTGGTGACCACGACAACCAGCAGCAATCCCATCGTGTCCACGGCGATATGACGTTTGCGGCCTTTGGTCTTTTTGCCGGCGTCGTAGCCGGCGCTGGCGGTGGGCACGGTGTCCGCGCCACGCACGGTCTGCGAGTCGATGATCGCCGCGGTCGGTAACGGAGCACGCCCGGCGCGGAGGCGAACCAGATCACGCACGGACTGGCGTAGACAACCACCCACCTACCAGGAGCTCACCTCATCTGCGGATACACCCTGCGGGAAGACCCACATCCGTGACCTAACGATACCCATCACCCGGGTTTCAAAATGCCCTCTGACACCGAAGCCGGTCCCTTGCCCGTGACGGTTCAGAGGACCGGCCGGCCCGCGCGATCACGCTGATGCGTCCTCCGTGCGCCGGGGGAGCGTCAAGGTGAAGACCGCGCCGCCGTCGTTGTGCGCGGTGAGCGTGCCGCCGTGGATCAGGGCGTTCTCCCTGGCGATGGACAGGCCGAGCCCACTGCCCTCGGTCTGCCGGGAGTGGTCGCCGCGGACGAAGCGGTCGAACAGGATCGGGAGCAGGTCCTCGGCGATGCCGGGACCGGCGTCGGAGACCCGCACCACGACCTCCTCGGCGCGGCCTTCAAGGGCGACCTCGATCGGTGCGGCGCCGTACCGGGCGGCGTTGACCAGCAGGTTGCACACGATGGTGTGGACACGCCGGGGATCGGCGAGCACCGTCGCATCACCGGTGGCGGTGCAGCGCACTGCCGAGCCCGGGGCGCTGACCTCGATCGCGTCCTCGACCAGTGCGGGCAACTCGATCGGCTCCGGGCGGAAGTCCGTGGAACCGGCGTCGAACCGGGAGATCTCCATCAGGTCCTCGACCAGTTTCGCCAGCCGCCGGGACTGCGTGGCGAGCAGCTCGCTCGCCCGGCCGCGCAGCTCCGGGTCGGTGCTCGCCAGATTGTCCACAGTGGCCACTATCGAGGCGAGCGGGGTCCGCAGATCGTGCGCGACGTCGGCGACGAACCGTTGCTGCTGCTGGTCTTTGGCCCGTAGCTCGGTGATCGACTCACTCACCCGCTGTGCCATGGTGTTGAAGGAACCGGCGAGGTCGGCGAGTTCGTCACGGCCCCGCACCGGGACCCGGACGTCGAAGGCACCGTCCCCCAGTTGCCTTGCCGCGGAGGCGACACGGCGCACCGGCCGCTGGATGTAGCGGGCGGCCAGCAGCGCGGCGGCGACCCCGAGCACGCCCACCCCGAGTGCGATGTAGACCAGCTGCCGCGGCTGGTTGGCCAGCCCGACCTCGACCGGGGACAGGTCGAAAAACTGCACCATCCAGTAGTTGCCGTAGTTCCCGGCGACCACCAGCAGCTTGCGCCCGGTCTCGGGGTCGAGGGTGGTCGCGGTCCGGAAGTCCGCCGGGTCGGCGGTGTGCACCAGCACCTGGTCGGCCACCGTGGCCACCACCCCGGAGCGGTCGCCGACCCGGGTAGGCGACGGCTGCGGATGGCGGTAGGAGTTGGTCGAGGCGTAGTTGAGCATCCGGGACGATCCGTTCGGACCCCGGGTGAACAGCGCCCATTCCTCGGTCTTGGCGCTCACGGCGTCGGCGAAGGCTCGCTGTTGCTCGTCGGGGCTCTTGAGCAGGGGCCAGACCTGGCCGAACACCGAGCCGAAGGTGGATTCCGCGGCGAAGGTGAACCCGCCGATCACCTCGTTCTTCTGCAACGCCCCGGCGGCGAAGGCCATGGACGCGGTCGCCGTGGTGGTGACCAGCACGACGGCCGCGGTCACCCGGGTGCGCAGCCCGAAGGCAGGCCACTTCACTGATCCGCCAACCGGTAGCCGAGGCCGCGCACGGTCCGCAGTACGACCGGGTTCGCCGGATCATCCTCGATTTTCGCGCGCAGCCGCGCCACCGCCGCGTCCACCAGCCGCGAATCGCCGACGTAGCCGTAGTCCCACACCCGCTTCAACAGGGTCTGCCTGCTCAGCACCTGGTTCGGATGCTGGGCGAACTCGACCAGCAGCCGGATCTCGGTGGCGGTGAGGGCGAGATCGGCGCCGTCGCGGGTCACGCTCATCGCGCCCAGGTCGAGTTCGAGCCTGCCGATCCGCAACACTTCGGCGGACGGCCCGGCGGTGCTGACCGCGCGCCGGCCGACCGCCTTGATCCGTGCGTCGAGTACCCGCGGTTCGACGGGTTTGACGACGTAGTCGTCGGCACCGCATTCGAGGCCCGCCACGATGTCGATCGGATCGCCACGGGAGGTCAGCAGGATCACCGGGACTCTGCTGCCGGCCCGGATCCGGCGGCAGACCTCGAACCCGTCGATCCCCGGCAGCATCACGTCGAGCAGCACGAAGTCGAACTCGGCCCGTTCGGTGAACAGCGCTTCCAGCGCCGCCTCCCCGGCCGGGGCGACGAGGACCTGGTGCCCGAGCGCGGCCAACGCCAGCGAGAGCGCCTCGGCCAGCGCACGGTCGTCCTCGACGAGCAATAGACGTGACATGGAGCCTCCGGAGATCGAGTGCAGGCCCGATCCTAGGAGTGCCTGGGGGTGCGACCGGGGAGTCCGTGCGGAATCGTCGTGGTTCCGTGCGGATTCGTCACTCGGCAGGGGGCAGCCTTGCCGCCCGCGGTGAACGACAGGTACGGGTAATCGAGGCGGCCCGGCCACCGAAGATCCAGAGTGGACAGTCTGTTGGCTCGGTGCGGAAGCCGTTGACCGCACTGCCGGGAGGGCGGTGACGACGAAAGAGCGGTTCGAGTGCCTCCAGCGCACTCGAACCGCTCTTTTCCTTTCCATGCCGCGGGATCGGCAGGTCTCACACGTTGCTGATCTCCTCGATCAGCCCGTTCACGTCGAAGTGCTCGCTCTCCGCGCCGAGCGGCACCAGTTCGTAGGAGGACTCCAGGAACGACCGGACGTCCTCCCGCTCCAGCTCGAACGCGGCGTAGCCGTCGGGCGACTCGATCTCCAGGGTGAGCAGTTCCTCGTCCGCGGACAGATCCGGGCGGATCCGCACGTCGCCGAGGCCGGCCGGTTCGGTGAGCCCGGTGGCGAGCAGGTCGCGGGCGAACGTCCACTCGATCCACCGGCCGCGTTCGGTCCGGAACGCGACGGTGACCGCGAACGGTTCCCCGGCGTGGAAGGACAGCCGGGAGAGCACCGGGGTGGTGCTTTCGTTCAGCAACACGAACTGGGTCTGGTGAATGGCGTCGGTGTGCACGGCTGCTCCTGGGGTCCTCCGGTCGTTCGCACCTCGCGAACCGGTCGGCAGGGAGAGGTCCGAACCCGGAGGCCGTGACGGGGGTTCTCCGACGTTCACGCGATCGGCTGCATCTGTCCTCTGTGGCGTAACGCCGGACGCAGCGTTCTTGCCCGGACCGGGGCTCAGCCGAGCGGCAGGGTCAGCCCGACCTTGACCCGGTCCATCGCGACGCTGGTGGTGAAGTGCCGGACGTCCGGGTTGTCCACGAACATCCGCCGGCTCAGCGCCTCGAAGGCGGTCATGTCCGAGCAGGTGACCACGAGCGCGAAATCCGCCGTGCCGGTCACGTAGTAGCACTGCTGCACGCAGTCCTCGGCGAGCACCTGGCTGCGGAACACCTCCAGCACGCCGAGGCTCTCCCGCTCCAGCTCGACCATCACGACGAAGGTCATGTTCAGCCCGAGCGCGGCCGGGGACAGCACCGCGACCTCCTTCTCGATCACGCCCGCCTCGCGTAGCCGCTTGATCCGCCGCTGCACCGCCGCCGCGGACAGGCCGACCTTGGCGCCGATCACCTCCGCTATCGTGCGGGCGTCGGCCTGCAGGCAGGAGAGGATGGCGAGGTCGAGCTGATCGAGGTCGGGAGTGCGCACGCCCCAGGCTAACCGGATCGACCGATCGGACGCCCGGTGTTTGATCCGCCGCCTCGGAGCTGCGCTTACTACCTCCTATCGAGCTAATGTGGAAGAGGTCTCTCAGTGACCTGTATCACAACTGACTGGTCTACCGGGTGGTAGCCCATACAAGAGAGACAGCCGGGGGAACCGCCGCCGCCGGACTGGGAGGTTCCGTCGTGAGTGTCGCTGGAGTGTCGCCGGCGCGTGCCGCCGTGCTCGCCGGATGGGGCGGTGCGCTGCCCGAGCAGGTGGTCACCAACCACGAGATCGCCGCCCGGCTGGACACCACCGACGAGTGGATCCGCACCCGCACCGGGATCCGGGAGCGGCGCAAGGCCGGGCCCGGTGAGTCCACAGTGGAGCTGGCGGTCCGGGCGGCCCGCGACGCACTCCGCGGCGGCAGGGCGGACGCGGTGGTGCTGGCCACCTCCACTCCTGATCAGGTATGCCCGGCCAGCGCGCCTCAGGTGGCGGCGCGGCTCGGGCTGGGCACGGTGCCCGCGTTCGACGTGAACGCGGTGTGCAGCGGGTTCCTCTACGCGCTGGCCACCGCGGCCGGGTTCATCTCCAGCGGGATCGCGCAGCGGGTGCTGGTGATCGGCGCGGACGTGTTCACCTCGCTCATCGACCCGGAGGACCGCACCACGGTGCCGATCTTCGGCGACGGCGCCGGTGCGCTGCTGCTGCGGGCGGGAGACCCGAGCGAGAGCGGGGCGCTGGGTCCGATCGATCTGCACAGTGAGGGCGAGCAGGCGGAGCTGCTCTGGGTCAAGGCGGGCGGTTCGCGTTGCCCGGTGCCCGCCGAGCCCCGGGAGCGGTACCTGGTCATGCAGGGCACCTCGGTGTTCCGGCAGGCCTGCGCCCGGATGGCGGAGTCCTCGCGCGCGGTGCTGGAGCAGGCGGGCTGGATGGTCGGCGACGTCGACCGGTTCGTCGGGCACCAGGCCAACATCCGCATCCTCCAGGCCACCGCGAAGCAGCTCGGCCTCCCCGCGGACGCGGTGGTCGCGAACATCGACCGGGTCGGCAACACCAGCGCCGCGTCGATCCCGCTGGCGCTGGCCGACGCGGTCGCCGAAGGCACGGTGGTGCCCGGCCACAAGGTGCTGCTCTCCGCCTTCGGCGCCGGTCTCACCTGGGGTGCGACCTTGCTGACCTGGCCTTCGCTGGACTGATTCCGCGGCTGCCGGAGCGGCGCAGCGCTGACGCCGCTCCCGTTCGCTGGGCGGACCTGCCGACCGCTGACGTGGCGGCGGAGTTGGGCTGACGCGGTCGCGGGCTCAGTCGGTCCAGGCGCGGGTCGACTGGTGCCTGCCGCGCAGATGCAGCTCGCCGTGCAGGCGCCAGTGCTCGCGCTCTCCGCCCAATGCGGCCTTCACCGTCACCTCGGCGGCCAGAATGCGTGACGGCACCGACTTCGCGTCCTCGGTGAGCCGGGCGGCCTCGTTGACCGCGTCGCCGATCACGGTGTACTCCAGTCGGCTCGACGTGCCCAGCTGACCGGCGAACACCGACCCGGTGGCAACGCCGATACCCAGGTCCAGTTCTCCCTCGGAGATCACCGCGTCGCGGATCGCCCGAGCGGCGGCCAAGGCCATCGTCGGACCGTCGGACAGCCGGGTCGGCGCGCCGAAGACGCACAGCGCCGCGTCGCCCTGGAACTTGTTCACCAGCCCGCCGCGGGCGTCCACCGCGGAGACCACGCTGGCGAAGAACCGGTTCAGCTTGTCCACCAGTTCCTGCGGCGGGGTGCGGAACGCCAGCGCGGTGGAGTCGACGACGTCCACGAACAACGCGGTGACCTCGCGGACATCCCCGGACAGCGAGGCGCCGTATTCGAGCGCGTGCCGGGCGACGTCGGTGCCCACGTGCTTGCCGAACAGGTCGCGCATGCGGTCCTGTTCACGCAGTCCGGCGGCGAGGTCGTTCACCGAGGTCTGCAGCATCCCGATCTCGCTGGAGTCGTCCACGTCCACGCGCACGTCCGTGATTCCGCGCGCGATCCGGTCCAGCGCCACCCGCAGCCGGTGCAGCGGAGAGGCGACCGCCCGCGCCAGCAGCGCGACGCCGATCGCGCCAGTGACCAGCCCGGTGACCGACAGGACGACCAGGCTCGGCGTGGGGTCCGTCTGGCCGCGGTCCGGCGGTGTGGCCACCAGCAGCACGCCGATCAACGGCACCCCGCAGGCCAGCGCCCAGGTGACGATCAGGCGCGTGAGCACGGTGACCGGCAGCGATCCCCGCAGCGGGAGCACGTCCAGCGCCATGGTCATCACCGGACGGGCCACCCATTCCGCGGCGAGGTAGGTCAGGCCGACCGTGGTCAGGCCGCCGAGCCCGATGGTGAGCGCGATCCCGGCCGCGTCCCGCAGCGAGCCGAGTACCCCGGCGAGGACGCCGAGGGCGAGCGCGCCGAGCAGCCACAGCGTGCCGCTGACCACAGCCATGTCCACCGGCAATCGCAACGCGCGGCGCGCTTCGTCCTTGCCCGGCGGCTGCCCGCGGGTGAACCAGACCACGGTGCGGCGCTGGAGGTACGCCGTCCACAGGGTGCCGATGAGGAGGCTCACCGCGACGACCCCGCCCGCGGTGGCGCCGAGAATCCAGCCGTTGCTGCCGACGTCCGAGGGCAGGCCTTGCAGGAGAAGCAGCAACGCCACCACGCCCGCACCGGCCACACTCGACCCGACGCCGAGCGCGGCGAAGCCCAGACTGGTGCGCAGAACCAGCCGGAACCGCCCCGCCGTCTTCCCGCGCACGCGCCGATCGTATGGGTTTTCTCGGCCCGGAGCGAGAAACCCCCACTGCCGGGCCGTCGCCCCGACGAGTTCAAGGCTGTGAAGGGACCCTTCACGGACTCAGCGTCCGTGAAGGGTCCCTTCACAGCTTCTGGCTCGGGACAGCGCGGTCAGAACTCCCACTCGCCGATCCGGCCCATCCGCCGCAGCGCGGGGATGAGCGTGCTCGCCCGCAGCGCGAGCCGGGAGCCGACCGGCAGCCGCGCGGCCACCTCCGGGCTCGCCCAGTCGGTGGCGTCCAAACAGGACAGCAGCCGTAGGCCGTAGCGCTCCAGTTCGTGCGGATCGTCGATGCCCCAGTGCAGTTTCGCGTTCGCGCGGCGGACCACCGGGTTGAGGAACTGGATCTTGATCCCGAGCGTGCTGAAGAAGTCCCAGATCAGCCGTCCGGACGGGAACCGCCCGACCAGCCGGCGCACCAGCTCCGTCCCGGTCGCCGAGGTGAGGTACATCGTCAGCCCCTCGGCGACGATCAGGGTCGGCCGATCCGCCGGAACCCGCTCCAGCCAAGCGAAATCGATGACCGAGGAGCCGATCGTGGCGTAGCCCGGCCGAGCCGGGTAGATCCGCTCGCGCAACGCGATCACGTCGGGGTAGTCGACGTCGAACCAGGCGACGGTGAGCGGCGGGTCGAGCCGGAAGACCCGCGTGTCCATCCCGCAGCCGAGGTGCAGCACGACCGCGTCCGGATGCCGGTCCAGCCAGGCCTTCGCGAGTTCGTCCATCGCCCGCGCCCGGATCACCACGGACATCGCGGTGTCCTGGTTGACCCCGAGCCGGGAGAAGTCGTAGTCGATCCGCCCCACTGCCTCGTCGGCCGCGGTGTCGCCGAGCACCGGATCCGCCCGCCGCGCGTCGAGGGCACGCCCGTACAGCGTGCCGAGCATGGTCTCCTTCTCCTTGGTGAACCGCACTTTCTCCACCGGATCGCCCCCTGGCCATTCTTTTCAGAAATTTGTGAACAGAGTAGCCCGATCGGCCCGTGTTCGGCAGCGGATCGTCCGAGCCCGATGACAGCGGAGGGCTGTGAAGGGACCCTTCACGGACTCTGAGTCCGTCAGGGGCACCCTCACGGACCCGAAACCGGTCGGGCAGCCACGGCTCTCTCTGCTGATCACGGGTCCGCGACCAACTTTGCCGACACCCTGG
>NZ_QZFV01000147.1:0-16786 GCF_003600245.1 Amycolatopsis panacis | reverse complement strand
GGGTTCGCTGCGGCGAACCCCGACACAGGTTTTATTCTGCGCCCCGTTCGGGATGCTCAGGGATGTTCCACCCGGCAGAGCCGCGCTTGTCCGAGTCACTGGCAGCAGTTGCGTCATCGAACTGCCCGGATTGCCGGAAACGGACTCGGCAGGCACCCCCCGCGACCCAGCGACCGGATACGACTCCGGTCCCTCTCCCGACACCGTGTGGGTGCCGTGTCCAGCTTCATGGACGACACAGCAGACCGCATGAGTGGAACATTCCTTTAGCGATACTCCATTCGGCGGGCTCGCCGTGTCATCAAGCCCCGGGGACGTCCCCGGCCGGCACACCCCATGCCGCCCTATCTTCGCCCTCAACCAATTTCTCTATAACGCATCGAAATTTCTTTCCTCAGGGTGGATGAATTCGGCAACACCAATGGTCTGGATCAATTATTTCCCAATCATGGGCCCTTCCCCTGATATGTTGATCAAAACCAGGGTTTTCGACATCACGCGGTGAGCCATCGGCTACCGTGAATGCGCAGCGAGGCCCCGGCCTGGCTTTCGCACGACGTTGACGTGTCTTTTGGAGGGTGAAGACATGACTCAATCCGCCTCGGGCGCCGGTGTCGGCTGGCTCTCGAATCTCGGCTTCGCGATCGCCGACGACGCAAAGGCCGCTTCGGCGAACCTTTCCGCGACTTCGGGCCAGGGCTTCGCACTCAGCCGAGACGACGCGATGAGCATGCTGAACGTGGCGAGGCAGGCTCGCTCGCACTTCACCGAGATGCGCACCATCGCATACAAGCTGACCCGCGTCACCGCGCCGGCGGACGATCCCGGGAGTAACAGCTACAACGACGGACTGGTCGGCAGCGGTCAGCGGCAAGGCGCCTTCGCGGCCGGGTCGCGCAACGTGGAGCAGATGATCAAGTACTCCGAAGATCTGGTGCACAGCCTGGAGAAAGCCCTGGGCATCACCGTCACGTCCGACGAGACGGCCGCCGCCGGCCTGAAAACGACAGCACAGGACACGAAGACGGGATTCGCCGGATGAGTCGCCGCATGATGACCCGAACGCTCCTCGTGGTGACGATCGCCGTCGCCGTCGGGGGGTGCACGGGTGGGGAGCCGTCCGCGGGAACGAACGGCACCCCATCGCCTTCCACCCAGGGAAAGACGTTGCCCTACGGCGGCGCGCCCAAGGTCGAGCACCCGCTGCCCGCTTCCGTGCTGTCCGGCGACCCCTGCCAGGAAGGGCTCACTGCCCAGCAGCTCGCCGAGGCGCTGGGCACCCCCTCCGCCGGGCGGAAAAAGGAAGTTCCCGTCCTGGGAAGCACCTGTACCTGGGATAATGACGCTTCCGGAGCCCAGGTTTCGGTCGGATACACCACCAAAGTGCCGGACGGTCTGAGCGCCGTGTATACCAACACCAAGAAGCAGGCGAAATTATGGCGTGAGCTTCCCCCGATCCAAGGGTTCCCCGCCGTCGCCGGCTCCACTTTCGACGCCACCGCGAAAGACGGATTCTGCCAGGTGAGCGTCGGCATCACCGACCAGCTGACCACCGATATCGGCCTCACGCTGGGAGCAACCAAACGGGGCACCTCCGATCCGTGTGATGTGGCGGCGCGGATCGCCGACATGGTGGTCACGAACCTGCGGCAGAAAGCCGGTATGTGATGGGCTTCTTCGATTTCATCGGAGAAGCCGCCCAGTGGGCGGCCGACCGGATCGATGACGCCGAGCAGTGGGTCGAGCAGCGGGCGGACGACGTCGGTGACTGGTTCTCCGATCTGTACCACGGCAATCTCGGCGATCAAGCGGTGCCGGCCCCGGCACTGGTGCAGAAGATCATCGCCAGCCAGGGCGCGCAAAGCTGGCACGAGGGCAGCGAAACGGCCAAGACGCTGGCTCGCATGCACGATGAGGGCAACGATCTCGTCCGGCGCATCAGCTCCGGGCTGGAATCCTCGTGGACCGGCTCAGGGGCGGACGCGGCACAAGCGCGGATCCGGCCGTTCGCCGAAGCCCTCACCTCGTCCGCGCAGATCACCTCCGCCAACTCGGACAACGTCTCCGAGATCGCGCATTCGTTCGATGAAATGAAGTCCTCGCTGCAACCGATGCCGCCGGCTCCGCCGCACAAGAATTTTTTCGACCAGGCGAGCCCGTGGGACACCGACACCGAACGTCAGATCAACGAGTACAACGCGGTCGCCAAGGACAACGTCGCCCAGTACCAGGCATACGCGAGGCACATCGAGACCAAAGCGCCGAACCTGAACGCGAACTACACGCAGCTGTCCGGTTTCGGCGAGCAAGACTTCGCAATCGATTCTCACGGAACTTCCGCCCAGGCAAAGACGACCGATGGGCAGCACTCGCACGCGCCGGACAGCAACGCCAGGCGGTCGCAGTCCGGCGCAACGTCTGGTCCGGCTTCGCCTCCGGCAGGGCAGGGAACCATGGCGCCGCCGAGCGGCAGCGTCGCCCCGCCACTGGGACACCAGGCTGCGGCTCCGCCAGGAGACGGTACGACGAGCGCCGGGTGGGCGCCGCCGTCTTCGGTGGTGAATCCCGGTGGGATGCCGAGTGGCGGTGGAAACGTTGGAAACGGCGCCAGCCCCTGGGCGCCGGGGGCAATCGAGTTCGACGGCATGGGGACCGGCGCACGGGCGGGTGTCGGGAGCGGTCGCGGCGCGTACGAGGGTCTCGGCGGCAGGAGCGGCGAAAGCACCGGAGGCGGCCGGAACGGCGGCGGGGGCAACAACAGCGGCAACAGCGGCAACGCCGGCGGCCGGTACGGCAGCGGGAACAACGGCCGCGCGGGCGGTGCCCGGTTCGGTGCGGGAATCGACGCTGGTGAGGAAGCCGTGGGACGAGGTGCCGCGACCGGGCGAGGTGCGGCAGGGGCACGGGGCGCCGCCGGGATGGGCGGCATGGGTGCCGGCGGCAAGGGCAAGGGCGAGGAAGACAAGGAACACCAGCGCAAGTACGGCATCGACGACGACTCGGCGTTCACGTTGGTCGACGACGAGGGCGAACGGGTGCTCGATCCGCGGACCGGGCTGCCGCCGACGCCGCCGACCATCGGCGGATGAAGCGCGTTTCATGACGATCATCGAGAGGCCGGTCCGGATTCCGCGGCCGGCATTCCTTGCAGCGTGGGAATTCGAAGGCCTCGGCGCGCCGCCGGTGGTGGTCGAGCAGACGGCGTCGTACACGGCGGCGGGGTTCGGGGTGGAGTTGCGCAGGCGGTCTCTGGAGCTGCTCGGGCAGTTCAGGCTGGCTGCGGACGGTGCGCTTGCTCCGCAGTTGCGGGCCGCATTGAAGCTCCTCGCCGGCGCGCGACGTGAGGTGTATGCGTGGAGTGATTTCGGCGGGCACCGCGAGGACAACGGGGCGATCCTCGCCGCCGCGGGTGGTGGTGAGGCGGTTCGGCTGATCACTGACGGTCGCGCGGTGCGAATTGAGCCGGTCTCGCCGAGAAGGCTTTCGAGCAGTCTCGTGGAAGCGCTGCCGGGGTGCGAGCCGGCGCGGATCCGGCCGCAGCAGGTGCCGAAGGCCTACTACGACGCGGACGGGTACTCGGACGATCCGCTGACCGAATCGTCCGCGGCGGCCGACGACCTGCGACACCTCATGCGCGCCGGGCGCGACGCGGTGCACCAGCTGTACGCGGCGGTCCGCGACGGTGCCGGCGAGCGGGTGCGCAGCATGCCGCTGTCTGCGATCGATCTCACCGGGCGCGGTCGCATCCTGAGCTTCGTCAACGACGATCCGGCCGGGGCGCCGCAGATCAACGTGTACTCCGGGACCCGGGCGCATCTCACCGACGCGCTCGATCTCACCCTCCGCGAACTCGCCTGAGCACCTGGTCACCGACACCGCCGGACCGGCCGGGCAGCACCAAGTCAAGTCTTACATTTCGCGAAATCAGCTGGAATCATGACCAATTGGGGTAATTTCTTGGTTGAGAGATACTTCCCGCCGTAGAGCTCCGAAACCCGCACGACAGGAGGATCCCGATGACCCGGAACCCGGACCAGCCGCCCGAAGCGCCCCTGACCCTGGAATTCCTCGGCACCACCAGCGCCGGCGGCAACTGCCCGAACGCTTATCGCACCAATCGCGGCACCTACGTGGTGCAGGGCTACAAGGTCGAGGACCCCGTTGCGCTGCGCCAACTGCACGATCGCGGGATGCCGGACACCGAGACCGCGGTGGAGATCCCGGCCGGGCTGGTCAAATTTCTCCAGCCAGAGCGGTAATCTCCGCGCGCGGAGCGCTGGATTTCGCCAAACTCGAGACCAGATGTGGGAAGATGCGAACTGGTTCGAGGAGTTCAGCGTGCGATAGCGAGGGCGTGTGCCAACCAGCTTCGAGAAGCGCCGGGCGGAGTTCGGCGAATACCTTCGCCGGCTCCGGGTCGAGGCCGGGTACGAAACCGGGAAGGACTTCGCCCGGGCGATCGGCTGGAACGCGCCCAAGGTCAGCAAAATCGAGAATGGCAGGCAGACCGCGGGCGACGAGGACCTCGAAACCTGGCTCACCGCCGTGCACGCGCCCGCCGAACGCAGCGCCGAACTCCGCGTCCGGCTCGCCGCGATCCGGGACGCCTACGCGAGCTGGCGGGAGAAGGTCCGCGACGGATACCGGGCGCGGCAAGAGGAATCCCTCAGCCGCGAGGCCCGCGCACGGCGGATCCGCGCGGTCGACCTGCTCATCGTGCCCGGATTACTGCAGACCGCCGCATACGCCCGCCATGCGATCCTCAGCCACGCCAAGGTCCACGGCGGCGCCCAGGACATCACCGAGGCCGTGCGGGCCCGGATGCAACGGCAGCAGATTCTCCACGAACCCGGCCGGACCATCGAGCTGCTCACCGCCGAAGCCGTGTTCCAGTACCCGATCGCACCGCCGGAGGTGATGATCGCGCAGGTACACCGGCTGCTCTCGATCATCGGCACCCCCGAGATCCGGTTCGGCATCATCCCGGCGGGCACCTTGCTGCCCTACCCGGTGACCGGCGGCTTCTGGATCGTCGACGACGTGGTCATGATCGAGAACGCGCCCGGGGAACACCTCGTCGACGATGTGGACGAGGTCGGCACCTGCCACGAGGTCGCCGATCTGCTCTGGACGATCGCGGCGGAGAACGACGCGGCGAAGACCGTCCTGCAACGCGTACTCGACAACACGTCCCGATAACCCGGCCCGGACGGCAAAGAGCGGGTGACGCCCCCCGGCGCCACCCGCTCCCTTACCGCGCTCAGACGGTCGGTGCGACCCCCTGGGTCACAGCACCGACGTCGATGGTGTGGCTGCCCTCGTTGGCGTCGACCGCGCCGAGGGTCCAGGCCACCTGCACGGACGGGTCGATACGGTCGCCGTGCATGTTGGAGTCCGAAGGCGCGGTCACCGTGACGGCGTTCGGGGTCTGCTTCTCCTCTTCGCCCGCGATTGCGGTCCAGTGCAGCGGCACGTAGGCCGAAGAGCCGTTGACGAGCGCCACCGAGGGCGCGTTCGCCGGGGCCTCGTTGTTGACCAGGACGTTGTGCGCACCGACGAGCGAGACGCTGAGGTTGCCGGGAAGGTAGCAGCGCTCACCCATGTTCGCGGTGAACTGCAACGCCGCGTGCCGGTTGCCCGCGCCGGAGTCGCCGGGCACCAGCTTCGTGGTGAATTGGTTGGAGGTGCACGGGAAGACCGTCGGCTCGGCGGCACTGGCACTGGTCGCGAAGTACGCCCCGGCTCCGGCGGCCACGCCGGCGACAGCGAGGGCGGCGGCAGTGCGGCGAACCGTCGTGCGAATGGTCATCTGGTTCTCCCCTTGTTACTCAGGTGGCCGGACGGACTCTCCGTCGGCAGAGAACAACCGATCAGTGATTGACTCACCTTGATTGTTCTCAACCGGTAAGACGTCCACATCGACCCAAGGGTGTCCGACTGTGACATCAACCCCACTAAAGCAACCCGAAAGAGGGGCACGCCCGAGCGTGTAGCCCCGAGCGGAAGACCCTGCGTAATGCGAGGGCACTCGTCAGTGGATGTCGTCCCGCCCGAGAGGGCGACCGGGCAGAGGAGTACCCGGCTGGGCGCGCAGGCCGTCGATCATGATGGCGACGCAGCGCGCAGTGGAGATCTCCGCGATTTCCGGATTCCGGGGAGGCAGCCGGCGAAGCAGTACAGCGAAGAGCATGGCCACGTCACCGGCGCCGACGTCCTTGCGGAGGTGCCCGTCCTCCTGCGCGGCACGGACCAGCGACTCCACCTCGATCAGCAGACTCTGCCGCAGATCGGAGATGACCGGGTCCTCGCGAAGGATCTCATAGGCCTTCATCGACACCATGGCCAGCTGAATGGACAGCTGCAGGTCCATCGACCCGTACAGCAGCCGCACCAGCGCGGCCCACGCGGTCGGCTCCGCCTCCGCCGCCGCGCGGGCGTCTTCGAGGACGCGGGCGAAGTTGTCCACGGCGACCGCTCGGACCAGCGCGTCCCGATCAGGGAAGCGGCGGTACAGCGTGCCGACACCGACTCCGGCGGACCGGGCGATCTCTTCCATCGGAACCTCGGGACCGTGTTCGGCGAAGATCACGCGCGCGGCGGCGATGATCTGGTCGCGGTTTCGCCGCGCGTCCGCTCGCAGTGGCGTTTGCGGGTCCGCACTCATCCCGGTCATCCCTCCGTTGCGCAGGCCTTTGACGTGCTCAGAGATTCTCGCACGCCCCGGACGACGCCCCCGGACAGTAATTGTCACCCCATTGCTCGTGGACGACGATCCTCCACTTGAGTACCGTGGTCAGTGAACCGGAATGTATTCCTCCGCATTCGTTCCGTGACGGTGCACTTCCACACAAAGGGGTCCCACCATGACCGAGCTCGCCCGATCCGAACTCGACGAAGCCGCGCTGATCGACCCGGAAGCCGCGGACCCCGGGCTGAAACACTTCCCGCTGGCCCGGACCTGCCCGTTCTCGCCGCCGCCGGAGTACCGGGAGTTCGAGCAGGACAGGGCGCAGCTGGTCGGGATCCCCTCCGGAGAGCGGGCCTGGGCGCTCGCCCGGCACGAGGACGTGCGGGCCATGCTGAACGACTCGCGGTTCAGCTCCGACCGGTTCAACCCCGGCTTCCCGATGCTCTTCAACGACGGAGGGCGAGGACGGACGCCGAAGATCAAGCCGTCACTGATCAACCTCGACCCACCGGTGCACGGGCAGGCCCGCCGCTCGGTCGTCGGCGAGTTCACGGTGAAGCGGATGAAGGCGCTGCAGCCGCGGATCCAGGAGATCGTGGACACCCAGCTGGACGCGATGCTGGCCGGCGACCGGCCCGCCGATCTGGTCACGGCGCTGTCGCTGCCGGTGCCGTCGCTGGTGATCTGCGAACAGCTCGGGGTGCCCTATGCAGACCACGAGTTCTTCCAGACACACAGCTCGAACTTCCTCGACCGGCAGGCCACCGTCGACCAGCGCGAAGCGGCCACCGTGGAAATGCGGGACTACCTCAGCGGGCTGGTCGCCGCCAAGGAGGCCACGCCCACCGACGATCTGCTCGGGCGCCAGATCGAGAAGCTGCGCGCGGAGGGCACCTACGACCACGACGAACTGGTCGGGCTCGCCTTCCTGCTGCTCATCGCCGGGCACGAGACCACCGCCAACATGATCTCACTGGGCACCGTCGCGCTGCTGGAGAACCCGGACCAGCTCGAACTGATCAAGCAGGACCCGGGCAAGACGCTCGACGCGGTCGAGGAACTGCTGCGGTACTTCACCATCGCCGAGTTCGCCACCTCGCGGGTGGCCACCGAGGACGTGGACATCGCGGGCGTCACGATCCGGGCGGGGCAGGGCGTGCTCGGCCTGAGCCACGCGGCCAACTTCGACCCCGAGACCTTCGCCGAGCCGGACCGGCTCGACTTCACCCGCGGCGCGCGCCATCACGTCGCGTTCGGCTACGGGGTCCACCAGTGCCTCGGCCAGAACCTGGCGCGGCTGGAGCTGCGGATCGTGTTCGACACGCTGTTCCGCCGGATTCCCACGCTGCGGCTCGCGGTGCCGTTCGAGCAACTGCCGTTCAAGCACGAATCGTCGATCTTCGGCCTGCACTGCCTGCCCGTCGCCTGGTGACGAGAGACCCGCGATGACGACGATGGAAGAGCTCCCCGCCGCCCGGACCTGCCCGTTCGCCCCGCGCCAAGCTGGTGAGCCTTTCCGTCCTGCTGCTCATCGCGGGACACGAGACACCGCGAACATGATCTGGCCGGGCACCGTGGAGTTCCCGCGCCGTCCGGACCAGCTCGCCCTGATCAAGGCCGATCCGTCCCGCACGTCCGCCGCGGTCAGGAGCTGCTCCGCTATTACTCCATTGTGGACACCCGCCGGGCGGATCGCCAGTGCGGACACCGAGATCGGCGGCACCCTGGTCCGGGCCGGGGAAGGCGTGCTGCTGACCACCTACGCGAACCGGGACCCGGCGGTGTTCGAGGAACCGGCGACGTTCGACCTCGACCGCGGAGCCCGTCACCACGTCGCGTTCGGCTTCGGCCCGCACCAGTGCCTCGGCCAGAACCTCGCCCGCGCCGAACTGTGGATCGTGTCCGACACGCTGTTGCGCCGGATCCCCACGTTGCGGCTCGCCACGTCGCTCGACGACCTCGCGGTCAAGGACGACGCATCCATCTACGGCCTTTACGAACTACCCGTCACCTGGTGAAGGAGGATTCCCAATGACCACCACCGAACAACCGCGGATGCCGGTCGCGCGCACCTGCCCGTTCGCACAGCCGGAGCAGTACACCCGGATGAGCGAGGAGCAGGGCCCGGTCCGGGCCGCCATCCCGAACGGCAAACAGGCCTGGGTGGTCACCCGGCACGAGGACGCCCGGTCGGTGCTCAACGACCGCCGGTTCTCCTCCGACCGGCTCAAGCCGGGCTTCCCCTTCCTGGTCGAGGGCGGCAACCCGTTCCGCCGCAACCCGAAGCCCTCGATGATCTCGATGGACGCGCCGGACCACGGCCCGACCCGCAAGGCCGTGGTCGGCGAGTTCACCGTCAAGCGGATCACCTCGCTGCGGCCGCGGATCCAGGAGATCACCGACAGCCTGATCGACGACATGCTGGCCGCCGGCGGCGAAGCCGACCTCGTCGAAATGCTGTCGCTGCCGCTGCCCTCACTGGTCATCTGCGAACTGCTCGGGGTGCCCTATGCCGACCACGAGTTCTTCCAGGGGAACACGAAGATGCTGGTCAAGCAGAGCACTGGCGAGTACGAGCGGCTGGCCGCCTCCGATCGGCTCCGCGATTACCTCGGCGACCTGGTCACGGCCAAGGAAGCCGCGCCGGGCGACGACCTGCTCGGCCGGCAGATCGTCAAGGCACGCGCTGAAGGCACCTTTGACCACGATGCGCTGGTGTCCATGGCGTTCCTGCTGCTGCTCGCCGGGCACGAGACCACCGCGAACATGATCTCGCTGGGCACGCTCGCGCTGCTGGAGAACCCGGACCAGCGGGCGAAGATCGAGGCCGACCCCGGCCGTACGCTTGACGCGATCGAGGAGATGCTGCGGTACTTCACTGTCGTGGACACCGTGACCTCGCGGGTGGCGACCGAGGACGTCGAGGTCGGCGGAGCGGCCATCTCGGCCGGGGACGGGGTGATCGTGCTCGGCTACACGGCGAACTGGGACCCGGCCGTCTTCGAGGCACCTGAACGGCTGGATCTGGAACGCGGGGCACGCCACCATGTCGCGTTCGGCTTCGGCCCGCACCAGTGCCTCGGCCAGAACCTCGCCCGCGCCGAGCTGCAGATCGTGTTCGACACGCTGTTGCGCCGCATCCCCACGCTGAAGCTGGCGACATCGGTGGAAGAGTTGCCGTTCAAAACCGACTCGGCGGTCTACGGCGTGCACCGGCTGCCGGTGACCTGGTAAGGATCAAGATGCTCCCACCACGAGCAAGGAAGAGGGAACCATGAAGATCATCGCGGACACGGGCACGTGTGTCGGCGCCGGCCAGTGCGTGCTGACCGAACCCGAGCTGTTCGACCAGAGTGAGGACGACGGCACCGTCATCGTGCTCAACGACACGCCCGAGGGCGAGCTGGTCGAGAAGGCCCATGAAGCCGTGAACCTCTGCCCAAGCCAAGCACTCTCACTACAGGAGTGACCCGTGCCCCCGCCTTAAAGCTGTGAAGGGTCCCTTCACGGACTCAGCGTCCGTGAAGGGACCCTTCACAGCCGTGGGCTCAGCGCAACCGCAAGGTCGTCTTCGGGTCGAAGGCGTGGGTTTCGCCCTCACCGCGCAGGCCGACGCGCACGTTGTCGCCGATTCGCGGCGGGGTGCGGCCGTCCACGCGGACCACGAAGCGGTCGTCGCCGACCTTCCCGTGCAGGTACGCGTCCGCGCCGAGTTCCTCGACCAGCTCGACGACGAGTTCGAAACCGTCGTCGCCCGCGCCCACCAGGCGCAGCGACTCCGGCCGGATACCGAACACGACCTCGGACAGGTCGGCCGCCCGCGCAGCGGTCAGCTCCGCGGTCGGCAACGGCACGTTCAGGTCGCCGAGCTTGACCCCGCCACCGGTGAGCGGCAACGTGGCCAGGTTCATCGCGGGCGAACCGATGAAGCCCGCGACGAACGAGTTGGCCGGGTTCTCGTACAGCTCCCGCGGCGAATCGCACTGCTGCAGCTCGCCGTCCTTGAGCACCGCCACCCGGTCACCCATGGTCATGGCCTCGACCTGGTCGTGGGTCACGTAGATGGTGGTGGTGCCCAGCCGCTGCTGGAGCTTCGCGATGTTGGCACGGGTCTCCACCCGCAGCTTCGCGTCCAAGTTGGACAGTGGTTCGTCCATCAGGAACACGCTCGGTTCGCGCACGATCGCGCGGCCCATCGCCACCCGCTGGCGCTGCCCACCGGAGAGCGCCTTCGGCTTGCGCGCCAGGTACTTGGTCAGATCCAGCATCGCGGCGGCCTCGTCGACCCGCTGCTTGATGTCGGCCGCCGAGAACCCGCGCAGCTTCAACGCGAAGCCCATGTTGTCGGCCACGGTCATGTGCGGGTACAGCGCGTAGGACTGGAACACCATGGCGATGTCCCGGTCCTTCGGCGGCAGGTCGGTCACGTCGCGGTCACCGATCCGGATGGCGCCCTCGTTGACCTCTTCCAGCCCGGCCAGCATGCGCAGCGCGGTGGACTTCCCGGAACCCGAGGGACCCACCAGCACGAGGAACTCGCCGTCGGGTACTTCGAGGCTCAGCTGGTTCACCGCGCGCACGCCCGGGTTGCCGGGGTAGATACGCGACGCCTGGTCGTAAATCACTTCTGCGGACATCTGCGCTCTCCCTTTACTTCACTGCGCCCATGGACAGACCGCGCACGAGGTGGTTCTGCGCGAACCAGCCCACGATCATCACCGGCAACGAGGCCAGCAACGCGGCGGCGGACAGCTGGGCCCAGTACAGGCCCTCGCTGGTGATGAAGCCGACCAGGAACACCGGCACGGTGCCCGCCCTGGCGGCGGTGAGGTTGACCGCGTAGAAGAACTCCGTCCAGGAGAAGATCACGCAGATCAGTGCGGTCGCGGCCACCCCGGGGGCGACCACCGGCATGATGATCTTGCGCAGCAGGGTCGGCAGGTTCGCCCCGTCGATCCGCGCCGCCTCGATCATTTCGCCGGGCACCTCCATGAAGAACGACCGCATCATCCAGATCGCCAGCGGCAGGTTCATCGAGGTGTACAGAATGATCAGCGCCCACACCGTGTCCAGCAGGTCGGTGTTCTGCGAGATGATGTACAGCGGGATGATCGCCGCGACGATCGGCAGCATCTTCGTGGAGAGGAAGAAGCTCAGCGCGTTCCTCGTGCCCTTGACCGGCGCCAGCGACAACGCGTACGCGGCAGGGATGCCCAGCAGCAGCACCAGCAGCGTCGAGACGATCGTGACGAAGACGGAGTTGCCGAGGTAGGGCAGGAAATCGCCCTTCAGCACTCCGGCGATCTGGTCGAAGGTGGGCTTGAAGAACAGCTTCGGCGGATCGGTGTAGGCGTCCGACTCCTGCTTGAACGCGGTGAGGATCATCCACAGCAGCGGGAAGACGAACAGGATCGCGATGATCCAGGTGACGACGGTCAGCGACGCCGGGCCGACGCGGCGCTTGGCCTTGCGCCGGGGCGGCTGGGCGGTCGTCTTCTCCGCGGGTGCGGTGACGGTTGCGGTACTCACTTCGTGCCTCCGTCCACGGAGAACGCGCGGAACATCAAGCGCAGCGCGAAGGTCGCCACGATCATGGTGATGATCACCACGACCACGCCCATCGCCGACGACTGTCCGACGTCGAAGCCCTCGAACGCGCGCTGGTAGATGTAGAACGGCAGGTTGGTGCTGGCCGTGCCCGGCCCGCCCTGGGTCATCAGGAAGATCGCGTCGAAGCTGTTCACGATGTAAATCGCACCGAGCATCGTGGCCAGCTGCAGGAACCGCGACAGGTGCGGCAGCGTGATCGAGTAGAAGGTGCGCCAGCGGTTCGCCCCGTCCACCGAGGCGGCCTCCAGCACCTCCTTCGACTGGCTCTGCAGCCCGGCCAGGGTCAACAGCATCATGAACGGCGTCCACTGCCACACGATCTGCGCCATCACCGCGGCCAGCGGGAACTTCGACAGCCAGTCGGTGTCGGTGCCGAACACGAAGTGCAGCAACCCGAACGTCGGGTCGAACATCGTGGTCTTCCACAGCAGCGCGCCGGCCGCCGGGAGGATCAGGAACGGCGTGATCAGCAGCGTGCGGACGAAACTGCGGCCGATGAACTTGCGGTCGAGCAGGATCGCCAGCCCGAGCCCGAGCAGCAGCGACACCATCACGCACACCACGGTGAGCACCACGGTGTTGACCAGTGCGCCGAGGAACGTCGTGTCGGTGAAGACGTCGATGTAGTTCTGGAAACCGACGAAGTGCCGCGAGCCCGGCCGCACCAGGTTCCACGACTGGAACGAGTAGAACAGCGTGAGCAGGAACGGAATCTGCGTCACCGCGATGACGAAGATCAGCGCGGGCAGCAGCGGCAGCCGCCGCTTGCCCGAACCCGCGGCCTTCTTCTTCGTGCCGGCGCGGGTGTTCGCCGGCGCGGGGCCGGCGGGGACCGTGACAGTGCTCATCCGGCCACCTCCTGATAGGACTTGCCCACGGTCTCCGCGTACTTCTGCGATTGCGCGAGCGCGTCCGCGACGGAGGTCTGCCCGGCGATGGCGGCGGACAGCTGCTGGCTCACCCGGGTGCCGAGGTCCTGGAACTCCGGGATCCCGACGAACTGGATGCCCGGGTAGGGCACGGGTTGCACCATGGTCTTCTGCTGGTTCGCGTCCGCGATGCCGTCCAGCGTCGGCTGCGCGTACGTCTTGGCGGCTTCCTTGTACTGCGGGATCTCGTACGTGGACTTGCGGGTGCCCGGCGGCACGCGGTTCCAGCCGTAGGTCTCGCCGACCTTCTTCGCGTACGCCTTGTCGGTCATCCACGCCATGAAGTCCCAGGCGTCGTCCTTGGCCTTGGCGGCCTTCGGGATGGCCAGCGACCACGCGTAGAGCCAGCCACTCGCCTGGGTCTTGTCGACCGGGGCGGCGACGTAGCCGTTCTTCCCGACCACGTGGCTGGTGGACGGGTCCTCGGTGGTGCCGGTCATCGACGTGGCGTCGTACCACATCGCGGCCTGGCCCTGCGCGTACCGCGTACCGCACTCGGTGAACCCGGCGCTGGAGGCCCCGACCTCACCGTGCTCACGCAACAGGTTCACGTAGAAGTTCGCGGCCTTGGCGAACTCCGGGCTGTTCAACTTGGCGTTCCAGTCCTTGTCGAACCACTGCGCGCCAAAGGTGTTCGCCATGGTGGTGAACGGCGCGAGGCTCTCGCCCCAGCCGGGCTTGCCGCGCAGGCAGATGCCGGCGACGCCGTTCTGCTTGTCGTCCAGCTTCGCGGCGTACTCGGCGATCTGCTCCCAGGTGGGATGCGCCGGCATCGGGATACCGGCCTTCTCGAACAGGTCCTTGCGATAGACCACAAAGGACGATTCACCGTAGAACGGCACCGCGTACATCTGGTTCTGGTACGACAGCGACTCCCGGATGCTCGGGATGAAGTCCGCCTCGTCGTAGCCGGGGGTGGCCTTCATGTGCGGCTCGAGGTTTTCGAGCCAGCCGTTGGCCGCCCACTGCGGGGCCTCGTAGTTGCTGATCATCACCACGTCGAACTCGCCGCCGCCGGTGGCCGTGGACGCAGTGATTTTCGCGCGGGCCTCGTTCTCCGGCAGGGTGACGAACTTCAGGTTGACGCCGGGGTGGTTCTTCTCGAACTCGCCCTTGAGCGAGATGGCGTCCTTCATCTGCGCGTTGGAGACGATCGCCACGACCAGGGTCCGCCCGCCGTCGCCCAGCGAGCCGGCACCGGCGCATCCCGTCACGAACAGCGCGGTCGCCGCCAGGAGGCACAGGAGTTTACGCATGGCCACCTCCTGGCAGAACCTGGATCTTCAGCCCGGTGCCGCTGCGCATCTTCGCCAGCGCCTCCGGGTACTGCTCAAGCGGGAGCGTGTCGGTGATCAGCGCCTCGGTGTCGATGTAGCCGTTCGCTACGAGGTCGAGCGCGGTGCCGTAGCTGTTGAGCACGGCCATGGAGCCGACGACGGTGATCTCGTCGTTGTAGATCCGGAACGGCGAAAGAGCCACCCGGGCCTCGGCGGGGGCCACCCCGAACACCAGCAACCGGCCGCCGCGGCGCAGCGCGTCGAACGCGGATTCGATGGCCGGCACGGCGCCGGTGCAGTCCACCGCGGCGTCGTACCGCTCACCGTCCAATGCGGACACATCCTCGGCCACCGCGGTGGCACCCAGGTCGGTCGCGCGCGGCAGCCGGGCGGCGTTGCGGTCGACCATCGTCACCTGGGCACCGGCCCGCTGCAGCAGCTGCTGCATGATCAGGCCCATCGTGCCGGCGCCGACGATCAGGAAGCGCTCGCCCGCTTCCACGCCGATCCGGCGCACGCCGTGCACCGCGCAGGAAACCGGCTCCACCAGCGCGCCCTGCTCCCAGCTCAGGGAGTCGGGCATCCGGTGGCAGGTGTCCGCGGGCACCGCGACGTATTCGGCGAACGCGCCGTTGACCGTGTCGCCGGTCGCGTTCCAGTTCGCGCAGAGATTGCCGTGCCCGGACCGGCACGGCGTGCAGTACCCGCAGTAGATCGACGGGTCGACCGCCACACGGTCGCCGACTTTCCACTCCCCCGGCACGTCCGCGCCGAGTTCGACGATCTCCCCGGCGAACTCGTGCCCGGGGACGATCGGATACGGGGTCGGGGGGAAGTGCCCGTCGGCGATATGCAGGTCCGTCCCGCAGATCCCGCAGGCACCCACCTTCACGACGACCTGGCGCTCTCCGGGTTTGGGATCGGGAACCTCGCCGACCCGGATCTCACCGGGCCGATCCACGATCGCGGCACGCATGCCACATCACCTTCCTGGGTGCTCATTCGAGCAACATCGATCAATGCCGCACCTGTTATGCGAAGAGCATTACACGAGTTTCCTGGGTGTTACGTCAACACTAACGCTCAGTTTCAAGCTATAGTGCTCATGTGAGCAGGAAGAAAGGGCAGTCTCCACTGACCGAGAGCCTGCGCCTGGCCACCATGGCGCGCCGGTTCTACGTGCAGGGACACTCCAAACTGGAGATCGCCGACGAGTTCGGGGTGAGCAGGTTCAAGGTGGCCCGCATGCTCGACGCGGCACTGGAGAGCGGGCTGGTCCGGATCGAGTTCGACCTGCCCGCCCCGGTCGACGTCGAACTCTCCGACGAGGTGCGCAGAGCGTACCGGCTGGACCGGGCGCTGGTGCTGGAGCGATCCTCGCTGCGGGAGCCGAAAGAGGTGGTGCGCCGGCGGGTCGGCGCGCTGGCCGCGCGGCTACTGGAGGAGATCGCGGTACCCGAGGATGTGATCGGGCTCTCCTGGGCGCGGTCGGTGAACTCGATGACCGAGGCACTGCGGGTCATGCCACGCTGCCCGATCGTGCAACTGTGCGGAGTACAGGCGGGCATGGACATGCGTGGCCGTTCGGTGGAGACGGTCAGCCGGGTGACTTCGATCTCCGGCGGCGACGCCTATCCGATCTTCGGCCCGCTGGTGCTGCCCGACCAGCGAACCCTGGACATCCTGCGGCACCAACCGGGCATCGCGGAGACCTTCGCGCAGTTCGCCAAGCTCACCAAGGCGGTGGTGAGCATCGGCGCCTGGGCGACCGGCGAGTCCACTGTGTACGACGCGCTCGACGACGCAGAACGGGCCGCGATCGCCGCCCGCGGCGCGACCGCGGAGGTGGCCGCACGGCTGTTCGACGCCTCGGGCGCGCCGGTGTCGACCGGGCTGACCCATCACGTGCTGGCGATCGGCCGGGAGGAACTGATGTCGGTGCCGGAGGTGATCGCGATCGGCTACAGCCAGCCGAAGGCGGCGGCGGTGGACGCGGTGCTGCGCTCGGGCCTGGTGTCCACTCTGGTCACCGACGCCGCGGCGGCAGGACCGCTGCTTGACCTGGCGGCGGAGACCCCGTTGCCGCCCCCGTCCTGAGCCAAGGGGCGTGGCTGTGAAGGTTCCCTTCACAGCCACAGCGTCCAGGGTTCCGGCAAAGTCGGTATAGAGGTCCGTGAAGGGACCCTTCACGGACTCTGAGTCTGTGAAGGGTCCCTTCACGGACCCGAAACCGGTCCGGCGCACGCCACGAGGTGGTCGCACACACCTCCGCATCGCCCACT
>NZ_QZFV01000146.1:0-17694 GCF_003600245.1 Amycolatopsis panacis | reverse complement strand
GCCTTGCTGTTCCTCACCGAATACCGCGCCCGCACAGTAAAAAACGCGGCCCCGGCCTGACACTCGGACAGGTCGCCCTGCTCCTGCAGAACCTGCTCACATGCTGGACCGGGGCCTGCGCCCTCTGCCAACGAGAACTACCCCCATAACAAAGCCCTATCTGAGTCCGTGAAGGGACCCTTCACGGACCCGAAACCGGTCCGGCGCACGCCACGAGGTGGTCGCACACACACCTCCGCATCGCCCACTGCCGGGTCCCCGACCAACTTTGCCGACACCCTGCGCCTCCCCCTGCTGCGAAAGTCCCCTTCGCATCAACCGTTCGCTGGGAGGGTCCCCTTCGCTCCGCCCCCGCTCTCCACTGGTAAGCGCCGCTCCGGCACCCAAGTCCCGGAGCATTGCGGCCAGGCGCCTGCGCTATCCAGACAAAACGGACGGGGGTGTGAGATCACGCTGGCCGATGACGGCGTCACTCTCCAGAACCCTCGACCCCATAAGCCGTCCTCAACCAGGTGGTACAGACCAAACTCTGAGCAACAGAGCGACCTCGAAAGAACCACTTGCCTGACCCCAAAGAACCAGAAATACCGCATCATTCATTCGGCTTCTTGACCATCCGCCGCAAGCAAATCTACCATTTCCCCCACACGGTTCGGACACGTTCCCGGATTTGCTCCTCTTTTTGCAGCGGAAACCACTGGCGTCGGTCTTCGCTGCCCGGAATACGATTCCTCAAGGACCCGAAGGACCCGGCATGCGCGCGATCCTCCGCACCGCGGCCGGCTCGGCGATCCTCCTCGCCGCGCTGGTGAGCACCATCCCCACCGCGGCCAACGCCGTCACTCACGGGCACCCGCACCGCGACTGCAGCCCGTCCGGCGTACCGCTGGCCGCGCTGACCGAACTCTACCGTGCGACCGGGGACGATCGCCTGCTCGCCAAGGCACAGCAGCTGGCCGACGCTTCGACCACGAGCACTTCCCTCAACGACAACGGAATTCTCCACGACCCTGGCGAAAAGCCCGGTGGCGGCGGAGCCGACGGACCGTCGTTCAAAGGAATTTACGCCCGCGATCTGGCTGTGCTCGACTCCGCGATCACCACGCGCCCTTACTCCGGTTACCTGAATCGTCAAGCAGATTCCGCCTATGCAAACGACCGCAACGCCGCCGGCCAATACGGCCTGATGTGGGCCGGTCCGTTCGACAAGTCCGATGCCGCCCGCCAGCAGTCTGCGCTCGATCTGATGAACGCGACCTACTGAAACCATGAGAAAGGAAACGCAATGACCCTCCGATGGAGGCGCCTCTCCCGCGCGCGCAAACGGCTGGCCGCCATGGTCCCGGTATTCCTGCTGGCCGTCGTCCAGCTGGTCGGGTGGGGAACCGCGAATGCCGGCGCGGCGACGAGATTGCCCTGCGACGTCTACAATTCCGGCGGAACCCCGTGCGTGGCGGCACACAGCACCACCCGTGCGCTCGTGTCGGACTACGACGGCGCGCTGTATCAGGTGACCCGCACGTCGGACCAGGCCACCCGCGACATAGGTCTCCTCGACGACGGTTATGCCAACGCCGCCCAGCAGGACCGCTTCTGCGTGGCAACGACTTGCACGATCACAAAGATCTACGACCAGACCCCGAACCACAACGACCTGACTCCCGGCCCCGCCGGAACTGCCGGCACCGTCGACCGAGGCGCGGGCGCGGGCGTGATCTCGGTCAGCGCGGGCGGACACAAAGTCTACGGAATCTGGATTTCCCCCGGCGTCGGCTACCGTTATCTGGGAGCAGCGAAGGGCGTTGCGGTGAACGGTCAGCCCGAAGGCTCCTACATGGTGGCCAGCGGCACGCACGTGAACAACGAATGCTGCTTCGACTACGGCAACGCGGAAGCCACTCCCGACGACACCGGCAACGGGCACATGGACGCCGTCAGCGTCACCACGGGCTGTTCTTTCCCGCCGTGCAGCGGAACCGGCCCGTGGGTCGAGGCCGATCTGGAGAACGGATTGTTCCTGGGAGACAACGGTGCCAATCCTGCCAACCTCGGCAACAAGAGCAGCTACGTCACAGCAGTGCTCCGAAATGACGGCCAGACCAAGTATTCACTGCAGGGCGGCGATTCCCAATCCGGCAGCCTGAGCACCTGGTGGAATGGCGCATTGCCCACCCGTCCCGGCTACCGGCCGATGAAGCAGGAGGGCGGCATCATCCTCGGTATCGGCGGGGATAACAGCAACCGCAACCGCGGCACCTTTTTCGAAGGCACGATGGTCTCCGGTTTCCCAGGCGACGAAACGGAAAACGCGGTCCAGTCGAACATCGTCTCGGTCGGCTACGCCGGAGACACCGATGTGCCCAACGGCCGGCAAGGGAACATCACCGGGCCGGGCGGAAAATGCGTGGACGTCGCCGGGGAAGACACTGGGACACACCTTTCGGCGGTACGGCTGTGGGACTGTCAGCGCTGGGCCGAAGATCAATTCTGGACACACCAGCCCGATGACACGCTGAGCACCATCAGCCATTGCCTCGCCGTCAACGGCGACGGCACCCAAGTACAATTGCAGAAATGCACTGACGGCGGCCAGAAATGGCGGCAGCAGACGGACGGATCGCTGCTGAACACGGATTCAGGACGCTGCCTCGAATCACCGGACGGCGCCACCGAAAATGGCACCGCACTGCGGACCGGGGCCTGCGACGGGAGCGCTGCGCAGAAGTTCCGGCTGCACAGCTGAGCTGCGGCGCCGCCCCGGCGACCTTGCGACGAGCCCGCGACGGCCCTACCGTGAAACGTTGACCGGACACTTGGGGGGCTTTTATGCGGTCGCATCGTCGTACCACCATCGCCGGGGCAGTGCTCGCCATCGGCCTGCTGCTGGCCGGATCGGTCCCGGCCACCGCCGCGGCCGGGCCGACCACCTTGCCCGCGAACCAGTTCACGCTCAGTGCGGACTACCACCGGTTCGACGCAGTGAATTCGGCACTCGTCTCGACACTCGGCACCGCGCCTGTGCACACCGTGATGGACAACGCCAACCACAGCCGGAAAAAGCCACCCCAGCCGGTGCCGATCTCCGGCGTGACCGGCAGTTTCCAGTTCGACGACACTGACAACAAGGACTGCACGAACTACCCGCAGGGCATCACCACCAGCCGCGACGCGGTGGGCACCGCGGACAACGGCACCTACGACGGGCACCAGCTCGTGCTGGTCAGCTGGTACACCAGGGCTTCCTGCACGGACAAGACGCAGACGCGCAGCCGGACCACCCTGGTCGACTGGGACGCCACCTACCCGGACAAGTACCGGAAAGTCCTGCTCGTCGAGCCGACCGGCAGCACTTCGACCCCCGATTTCCGGGACATCACCGTGCACGCCGGCGGAGTCGCCTGGTACGGCAATTATCTCTATGTCGCCGACACCGGGCGCGGCATGCGGGTCTTCGATCTGCGCAAGATCCTCAAAACCGATCCCGGCGGCAACCCCGGCCAGATCGGCCGGCAATCGGCGACCACGTATTACGCGCACAATTACGCCTACGTCCTGCCGCAGGTCGGCATAGTCACCTCGAACACCACCGCCGAGGACAAGCTGGTCTGGTCGTCGATTTCACTGGACCGGGCGACCAAATCGCTGGTGATGAACGAGTACACCTGCAAGTCCGGCTGTCGGGACTACCCCAACCGTGCGCCTCGCGCGGTGCGCTTCCCGTTCGCCCCGTCGTCCACGGCCTTCGCCGCGAACACCACGGCCAGCCAAGCCCTGCAGTTGCCCTGGTACAAGCTCAACGGCGGCGCCTCGCACAACGGCCGGTGGTGGTTCAACTCCTCAGGCGATCACAAGCTGTACTACTGGGCCGCGGCCACCGGGTCGAAGTCCTACCCCTGGGTGAGCAGCGGGGAGAGCATTTCGTACTGGGAGGACGAGACGAAGCCGGATCTGCTGTGGTCGCTGCAGGAGGGCGTGGGTAACCGCAACGTGTTCGCGGTCGGCCAGGCGGGGTACAGCGGCTGAGGCTGCGGGGCGGCTGTACCAATTGGTCTAGCGGAAGTCCCGCTTTCGGGGGCTGACGCCGGGTCCATCGCGGGTGCCGCCTCACCATTTCAGTAGAGGGCGCACTCCCACGATTCGAGGTCGGCTTCACCCGGCGGGAGTTCTCCGGTGCAGTACTGGTACAGCCACACAGCGGCACGTCTCTCCGCGTACTTCTCGTTGACCGGTTCACCCCGGTCATCGAGTTCGAGGACGTTGGCGAAGATCGCGAAGCAGATTTCCATCTGGGACGGCGAGTCCTCCAGCTCGTCCCAGTAGTTGATCCCGTCCAGCAGCGGATGGCCGACCGAGCCGCGCGCGACCCAACCGGCAAAGCGGCGGATCGCTCCCGACGCGCCGGGGCTGAGGCGAGACGACATGCCTGGGAGCCTATCGCCCTGGCGGCTTCGATTCCGGCAGCCACCGCCGATCGGCCAAAGATCGACCACGGCCAATCACGAGCGGCACCACACGCAAGAAAGCCGCCTTGACCTGAATCAAGGCGGCTTCTACGAACGGTGGCCAGGGCCGGGGTCGAACCGGCGACCTTCCGCTTTTCAGGCGGACGCTCGTACCAACTGAGCTACCTGGCCGGGAACGCCGGCTAGGAGCCGAACGATCTTGCGACCCTGACGGGACTCGAACCCGCGACCTTCGCCGTGACAGGGCGACGCGCTAACCAACTGCGCCACAGGGCCAAACTTGGTACTGCGTACTCCCAACGGGATTCGAACCCGCGTTGCCGCCTTGAAAGGGCGGAGTCCTAGGCCACTGAACGATGGGAGCTCGGCCAGGTTTTCGGCGAACCGACCGACCGCGCTCTCAGGGTTCCCCCGGGAGCGATTACCAGCATAGGGCACGTCCAACCGGCCTTGCACCGGGGGTTCCTTAACTCTCAACCGGCCCGCGGACCTGCGACAACGGCGACCGCGAACCCGGCAGGACCGGCGAACCCGGGCGACTTGGCCGCGCCACCGGCCCGCGGCCGCTGGAGTGACCCGGGACACTCGCGAGGTCAGCGCTGGACGGGTGACTGGCCATCCTCGCCCGGGGACAGGCCCAGCATGTCCAGTAGCTGCGCACAGTCCTCGACATCCAGCGCGCCGTTGGCGACCGCGAGGCGGGCGCGGCGGACCTGATCGTCGGAGACGCGGCCGTCCGACGAGCCGCGCGGCGCCGGCACTCCGCCGGACAGCGATGTGCTTCCCCCGTCGGCACCTTCGTACCGCAGGAGGAACTGACGAACTTCGACCGATCCGCTCATTGCCCCTCCACGGGTTTACATCAACTGGGCGCGAGGTTAACCAGCGGCAAGCCCGACCGGCAGCCCCCCGGAGAGTGAACCTGAGACCACTCTCCGCATCACCCACCCGTATTCCCGCTGATCTTGGATAACGGATTTCTGCCCCCTTCCCCTCGCCGAACCCGGCAACTCGTGCAACAATCGGAGTTGCTGACACACCCCCGGTCAGCGCCTGTGGAGATCCCCTCCGACCCCCGCGTTCCTCCCCCTGGCGCGGGGGTCTCTCCATTTCTGCGGCAGTCCCGTCCGGACATTCCCGCTCCTGCGAAGATCCGGTGCCACGACAACTGGCAGTCGCGGAATTCGATTGCTTGCTGGGCTGATCAGGTGATCGAATACGCTTATCGGGCAAGAAAAATCATGTGTCGTGGCTCACAGTGGTTTGTTTGCCGAGACCGGACCGTTATCGTGGCCGCGTGCCTCTTCCCTCCCTCGGCCGGCTGAGCAGCCGCGCGAACCTCAAGGCCGTCGCCTCCGGACGGCACCGCACGATCGGCAAGACCGTGGACGACGAGCTCGTCGAGGACAAGGAGCTCACCAGCTACCTCGCCGCCCTCGCCCCGGACTCCGGTCCGGAGAGCACCGGGACCGGCAACCGCTTCGGCGACGCGCAGGTCTACCAGCTCCGCCTGAATCTGATCGCCAGCCAGCAGCTCAAGGACCTCGCGAACGAGCGTGACCTGTCCCCGCAGGCGCTCGCCCAGGAATGGCTGCTGGAGCGCCTGTCCTGGGAAGGCCAGGCCGGCTCGGCGCAGTACCGCCGCGAGGCCGAGGCGCACACCGACGAGTACCACTTCCCGCAGGGCGCGTTCGACCAGCCGGTCGCCCGCTGACCCACCCCCTGGACGAAAACCCCCGGCTTCCCCCGACGGCCGGGGGTTTTCTTTGCCCGCAGGCCACCCCTGGGCGAGCAGGCGCACCCATGAGAAAGGGCCCCGGCGAACGAATCGCCGGGGCCCCTTGTTCAGGCCTGTATGAAACGCGCAGGGCCTGTCTCAGATCGCGCGGACCTTCTGGGCCTGCGGGCCCTTCTGGCCCTGGCCGACCTCGAACTCCACTCGCTGGTTCTCCTCAAGGGTGCGGAAACCACGACCCTCGATCTCCGAGTAGTGCACGAAAACGTCGCCTTCGCCGCCGTCCTGCGCGATGAAGCCGAAGCCCTTCTCCGCGTTGAACCACTTCACAGTGCCTTGCGCCACCGCTGTACTCCTCGTTACAGATCCGCTTCGAATGCCCCCGAAGCGGCACCCCGGCCGTCCCGGGCGGTTCCAACGAGTCGAGCGAAGAGCTGTACGGCCCCACGGCTCGCGTCAGAAGTTCCGCGAGTGTGAAGCCACGAACACGCAAAACGACGGCCTGGGAGCAGCGTACCGGGATATCGGCAAATCTGAACCCCGTTGATCCCGATGATCGGTCCCGCCGGGCGCACGTCACCGGAACGTCGTATCGCTGCCTACGCTGCGCTGTCAGGCCCGCGAGTTACCCTGATTTTCCACGTCCAGCGCGCACCTATCGTGCACAGAGCGCTATCGAATGGGTCGTATCCGTGAGGTCCGTACCAGAATATGTGATACTGGTCACCACTCGATCGGTCAACGTGCTGAAGGTTCCGGGCGTCTGGATAGTCGGGGAATCCAGGGGAGATTGGGGATCAGGGTGACATTCCGAAAGTTCACTCGCCGCAGAGGTGCGGTGGCGGCGTTCGGCTTGGTGGCGGCGCTCACGCTCGGTGCATGCAGTGGGGAACCAACGGTCAGTGCCAGCGGGGGCGACGGAGGCGGGCCTACCACGGAGGCGACCGCCAAACCGGTGGGCCTCAAGATCAGCCCGGTCGCCGGCGCGAAGGACGTGGCACCGGGTGAACCGGCGAAGGTGAGCGTCGCGAACGGGACGCTCGCGTCGGTCACCCTCACCAATCCGGATGGCAAGCAGGTGCAGGGGCAGCCGTCCGCGGACAAGAAGAGCTGGAACACCACCGAGGACCTCGGCTACGGCAAGACCTACACCTGGTCCGGACAGGCGACCGGCGAGGACGGCAAGCCGACGCCGGTCAGCGGTTCGTTCACCACCGTCGAGCCGCGCCGGCAGATGGCGGGCAGCCTCAACGTCGGGGACGAGCAGACCTACGGCATCGCGATGCCGATCGCGCTCACCTTCCCGAGCCCGGTCAAGGACAAGGCTTCGGTGGAGAAGGCTCTGTCGGTGGAGACCGAGCCGAAGACCGAGGGCTCCTGGGCCTGGCTCGAGGGCGACACCTCGGTGCACTGGCGGCCGAAGGCCTACTTCGAGCCGGGCACCAAGGTCACGGTGAACGCGAAGCTGTACGGCGTCTCGATGGGCGACGGTGTCTACGGGCGCCAGGACGTGTCCTCGAAGTTCACCATCGGCCGCTCGCAGATCGTGCAGGGCAACACCAAGGACCACACCATGCAGGTGATCCGCGACGGCCGGAAGGTGATGGACTTCCCGGTCAGCTACGGCCTGGATGCCGACCCCGGGCGGGTCACGCACAGCGGGGTGCACGTGGTGATGTCCAAGCACGCCACGTACTCGATGAGCAACCCGCGGTACAACTACACAGACGTGAACGTGCCGTGGGCGGTGCGGATCTCCAACAACGGCGAGTTCATCCACGGCCTGGCCGCTTCGATCTGGGCGCAGGGCAAGAAAAACATCTCGCACGGCTGCCTGAACCTGTCGCCGAAGAACGCGAAGACCTACTACGACAGCGTGCTGCCGGGCGACCCGGTGGAGATCACCGGCAGTACGCAGCAGCTGTCCGCAAAGGACGGCAACTACAGCGACTGGACCTACGACTGGACCGCGTGGACGAAGCTTTCCGCGCTGAACAGCTGAGCCTGCTCGCACGCGAGACCGGACGGCCGGGAGCCCGCAAGGCTCCCGGCCGTTCGTGTGTTCCGGACAGCAGCCATGATCCTTTTCGTACCAGAGAAAACGCCGCCTTACCCAGACCGGGCACCCGGTTGAACGCGCGACGGCCAAGAGTGGCCGACGTCACCGCTTCTCGGCGGTTCCCGGCGAAATACCACGGGCTTTCGGTGCGATGTTCCCTGTGGCGGCCGGAGGGGTCGCTGAACCGCATCGCTCAGCCGGCACAGGACTGGCCGGCCCGAGAATTCGAGGAGGAAGCACCATGGTGCTCGTTGCACTGATGATCGAAACCGTTGTTGCCGTTGTGGTCGCCGGTGGCCTGGCGGCGTGGGCAGGCAAGCGCTTCACTCCTCGCCCCGCCGAGACGGCCGAGGTCCGCTGAGACGATCGGCTCGGTAGCGGCGAAAACCGCCCCCGTCCACGATGGACGGGGGCGGTTTCGTACCCGGGCTACTTCACTGCGACGAACTTCCCACCGGTGTCGGCGGTGTCGATCTGCTCGATCGGCACCCTTGCCGTCTCCGGGATGCGGAGAATCGGCACCAGCGCGATAAGCGCGGCCACGATCAGGTAGTACGCCGGCCAGTCGGCATTGCCGGTGCCGTCGATCAGCGCCGTGACGACCACGCCGCAGGTACCGCCGAACAGCGAGGTCGAGATGTTGTACCCGATGGCGAACGAGCCGTACCGCACGCGCGTCGGGAACATCGCCGGGAACGTCGAGCCGATCACCGCGAGCATCAGCGCCAGCAGGATCGCCACCAGCAGGAAGCCCACGATCAGCCACAGCAGGCTGCCCGACTGCATCAGCTTGATCGAGGGCCAGCTCAGCACGATGAACCCGATGGCCGCGGTGAGCAGCAGCGGCTTCCGGCCGATCCGGTCCGAGAGCATGCCGATCGGGATCAGGATCGAGAACTGCACCAGTTCCACCCCGATGATGATCAGCGTGGACGTGGTGTCCCCGATGTGCAGGGTGTCGGTGAAGTACGTCGGCATCGTGGTCAGCAGCATGTAGTCCGCGATGTTGACCAGCAGCACGATCCCGATCAGGTTCAGGATCATCCGCCAGTTGTGCTGCAGGGTCTCCCGCAGCGGCGCCTTCTCCGGCTTCTCACCGGCCGCTTCGAGCCGCCGGAACTCCGGCGTGTCCTCGAGCCTGGACCGCAGGTAGAGCCCGACCACACCGATCGGCAGCGCGATGAAGAACGGGATCCGCCAGCCCCAGCTGTCGAACTGCTCGGTCGTCAGGGACAGCGACACGATCAGCACCACCGAGTTGCCGAGCACGTAGCCGGCCAGCGTGCCCATCTCCAGGAACGACCCGAAGAAGCCGCGGCGCTTGGTCGGCGCGTACTCGGCGATGAAGGTGGCCGCACCGCCGTACTCCCCACCGGTGGAGAAGCCCTGGATCAGCCGCAGGAGCAGGATCGCGATCGGCGCCGCGATACCCATGCTGTAGCCGCCCGAATAGGTCGGCAGCACGCCGACCACGAAGGTACAGCCGGACATCAGCAGGATGGTGATCGCGAGAACCTTCTGCCTGCCGAGCTTGTCGCCCAGCGGGCCGAAGAACGCTCCGCCGAACGGCCGCACGATGAAGCCCACCGCCAGCAGGGCGAGCGATTTCAGCACCGCGTTGCCCTCGCCGGGGAAGAACACGGTACCGATGGTCGCGGAGATCGCGCCGGAAGTGAAAACGCCGTAGTCGTACCATTCGGTGGCGTTCCCCATCGCGGATGCGATCACGGCTCGCTTGACGGTCCGCTGATCGACGTCGGGTCTCCCCTTTGTTGTCTCACTCATCCCCGCGGCGACCTCCTCGTGCGCGTCCAACTGATCGGGTCGAGTTCATCCGCCCAGTCTCTCCGTCCCGGGAGGGGTCGGCAGAACGAACACCGAAACTTCTACCGTACGGAATTTTCCGACTACCCTGCGCTGAGGAAATCCGGCATCGCAGGTCAGGGACGGTGTCCGGGGGTCCTTCGCGCGGGTTAACGTCCCCCTATGAGTCGTGTCCCAGGGTCTTGGCCACCGGTCGAGATCGAGCCACCTGTCCTCCACCCGAACGCGCCTGCCCCCGGCACCGATCTCGGCGTGCACTTCGCCGAATGCTTCGGCTGCGGCGAGGTCGAAGGAGGGCTGCACCTGCGTTCGTCGGTCGGTGACGACCAGACGGTGCAGTCGAAGTTCACCGTCACGCGAGCGCATCAGGGCGCGCCCGGGCTCGCCCACGGCGGGCTACTGGCCTGCGCGTTCGACGAGGCGCTCGGCTCGGCGGTGGGCAATCTGCTGCGCCGCCCGGCGGTGACCGGCAGGCTGGAGACCGACTTCCGCCGTCCGGTGCCGGTGGGCTCGACGCTCTACATCGAGGCACGGCTGGACGGCACCGCCGGACGCAAGATCTACGTCAGCGCGGACGGCCGGCTGGACGCTCCGGACGGCCCGGTCGCAGTGTCGGCGCGCGGCCTGTTCGTGCAGGTCGGAATCGAGCATTTCAGCACCCACGGCGATCCGCAGGCGCTTGAGAAGCTCGCCGAGGCGCAGCGGAAGAACCAGATCAACCCCTGACCCGCCGCCCTCGCGCCGGAGATCAGGTCAGGGTGCGAGGGCGGATCGCGTTGGCCCGGTCCACCAGCGCCACGCGGTCCGCCACGGTCCCGGCGAGCCGGGCCAATGCGCGGTAGCAGTTCTCCAGGCCGAACCGCACCTCCCGCTCGTCAAGCGCGTAGCCCAGCACCTTCGACGACGAAGTGGCGGCCGGCCGGCCAGGTACCTGTAGCCAGTCGTGCGCCGCTTCGAGTACTTCGGCGGTGAGGCGCGTGTGCCGCTCGGCGTCCAGGTTGAGCCGCTCCAGCCGACCGGACGCGTCGACGAGATCGCCCTCGGTGACCTGGTTCTGCTCGGTGCCCGGCGCCCTGGTCTTGATCTTGATCGCGGCGACCTGCGCGTCGACGTAGTGCGTCGACGTCGGGGGCACGGCTTCGAGCACCTCCACGGCGCTCGCCCGCGCACCCTGCGCGAGGTAGACGCGGGCGAGGCCGAACGCTGCGCTCACGTACGTGCGGTCGGTGCGCCACACCAGCTCGTAGAACCGCGCGGCGCCGAAGTAGTCGCCGACGCCTTCGGCGCTGATCGCGAGAGCGAGCTTCGGCGCGATCTCGCCGGGAAGGTCGTCGTACACGGCGTCGAACGCCACGTGCGCGACCCTCGGCCGGCCACCGGCCAGCTCGATCAGGCCGCGATACCAGTCGATCCGCCAGTCGTGCGGGAAACCGTGCCGGATCGCGAGGTACTGCGCGGCCTGCAGCTGCCGTTGTGCCTCCACGAACTCGCCGAGTTCGATCCGCGCACGCACGATGCGCAGCCGGACCTCGATCGACTCGCGGGGCGCACCGGCCAGCGCCTCGATCGCCTCCCGCGGGTCGAGGGCGGTGGTGGTGGCCAGCACGCCCGCGGCCGCGTCGTCCGTGTCCACCTGCGGGATGGGCAGCCCGGAGACCACCTCGGCCGCGTCCGGCAGTGGCACGGTCTCGCCGCGCTCGGGCACCACCAGGTGCACGCCGAAGGTGCGGCTCTCCGGTCCGAACACAGTGGACGCGGCCGGGCGCGGGGTGTTGGTGCCCAACGCCATGATCTCGCGCAGCACCCCGGTGAGCTGGTCGGACATCTCGTCGGCGGCGAAGAACCGGCGATCCGGATCGATGTGCGTGGCGCGCTTGAGGAAGCGGTAGTACGAGCCGAAAAGCGCGAACAGCGGCACCGCGTCCGGTGCGGGCAGCGAACTCTTGTACTTCGTGGTGTAGCCGGCGAATTCGAAGCTCAGCACGGCGAGCGTGCGGCCGACGGTGTAGAGGTCCGAGGAGACCGACGCACCCTGGGTGGCCAGCTCGGGGGCGCTGTAGCCGCTGGTGAAGAAGAGCGGGCTCTCGTAGTCGTCGAGCCGCCGCACCGCGCCGAGGTCGATCAGCTTGAGCTGCTCACGGGTCTGGATCACGTTGTCCGGCTTGAGATCGCAGTAGAGCAGGCCCTGGCTGTGCAGATAGCCGAGCGCGGGCAGGATCTCCAGGCCGTAGGCGATCACCTGGCCGATCGGCAGCGGTTCCGGACGCTTGCTCTCGCGGTGGTGCGCGAGGGCGAGCTGGCGCAGCGACTGGCCGCCGACGTACTCCATCACGATGTAGCCGACGGAGTTGCCGGTCTCCGCGTCCGGATGCTGCACGAAGTTGTGGATCTTGACGATGTTCGGATGCTCGACCTCGGCGAGGAACCGCTGCTCGTTGGCGGCGGCGGCCATCGCGGTGGCGTCCCCGGTGTCGATCAGGCCCTTGAGCACGACCCAGCGGTCGGAGACGTTGTGGTCCTGGGCGAGGTAGATCCAGCCGAGCCCGCCGTAGGCGAGGGCCCCGAGCACCTCGTACTGGCCACCGACCAGCTCGTTCGGCTTCAGCTTCGCGACGAACGAGTAGCGGGTGCCGCACTTTTCGCAGGTGCCTTCGGGTTCTCCCGGCTGCGCGTCCGTGCTGCGGCCGACCTTCGCCCCGCAGTTGCCGCAGAACCGTTTCTCCTCGGACACCACCGGATTGGCGAGTACCGCGGTCGACGGATCGCGGTAGGGCACCGGTGGCACGTCGATGAGCCCGGCTCCGAGCCGTCCCCGGCGGGAACGCCGGGTGCCGGTACGCCGAGCCGTGCCGGGATAACCGCTGCCGGTTCCGGTGCTGCCACTGCCGGTTCCCGTGCCGGTGCCGCTCGACCCTTCGCTGCTCTTGGCGGCCACGACGCTGTCGGTACCGGGGTCGGGCAGCGCCGCGCCTTCCGCCGGCTCCGCCCGGGGCGCGGGCGGCATGATGCTCTGCGTCGGCGGCGCGAAAGTGGCGAGCACACTCGTCGGCATCGGCGCCGCCGGATTCACCGGCGCGACCGGTTTCTGGGACTGCGGGAGGATCACCGGCGCCAGCTCACCGGGCGGCCGGGTCGGGTCCTCGGCGCCGGGCACCACCGGCTCGCCCTGGCCGTTCCCGGCGGCCACCGGACGACTCGGCGAGGCCGCCTCCCCCCGCGGCGGGCGGCCGCCTTGCCTCGGCGGCTGCCCTTGCGCGGCCGGATACGCCCGGCCCGCCCGTGGGTACGGCTGCCCAGTCGACTGCTGTTGTCCCGCAGCGGCAGGGGTTTGGCGACCGTTGGGGTGGGGTTGTCCCTGCGTATCCGGACGCTGAGCCGGCTGGGCGGGGCTCGGCTGGCCTTGGGTGCCGGGGCGCTGACCGGGGGCCGGGGCACTCTGGCCGCTCGGGTTCTGGCCGGGCGCTTGCGGATTCGGCTGACCGGGCGGAACCTGCCGGCTCTGGCCGCCCGAGACCTGCTGAGCCTGGCAACCCGGGGAATGAACCGAGGCCCCGTCCGAGGGCTGAGCCTGGCTACCCGGAGCCTGACCCGAAACCTGCGGACCCTGACCGCTCGGAGCCTGACCCGGGACCTGCTGGCCCTGTCCGCTCGAAGGCTGGCCCTGACCACCTTGGACATGAGCGGAAACCTGCTGCTCCTGCCCGCCCGAGGTCTGCTGGCCTTGCGTGCCCGGGGTATGACCCGCCAACGTGGGGCTCGGCTGGCCCGGTGCCGAGGCGTTCAACTGCTCTTGGCCATCCGGATGCGACCACGGGCCGGGGCCGTGCGCGCCGGGGTACGGCTGCCCCTGTGTACCGGGCCGAGGCTGACCGTGACCACCGGGCTGGCTCTGCGCGCCCGGCCACTGCTGATTCGCCTGCTGGCCTTGGGAACCGGGGTGCGACTGTCCCGGCTGGCCGGAGACCGGCACCCCCGGATACGGCTGCCCCGAGGTGCCCGGACGCGGCGGCCGGGCGTGCTGCGCCGGGCGCTGCGCGGGCGGGTTGACCAGGGCCTCGGCGTCCGCGCCGGCCGAACCGAGGCTGCTGGGCACCGCCGGCTCCGGTGTGTCCCAGCGGACCGGGGGCGGCGGGGTCCACGACGGGTCCGGCGTGCCGGGTCCCGAGTCCTCCCCCGTGGCCGGCGCCGGGTCCGCCGATACCTCGGCCTCCTCCGGTGCCGCGTGCCGAGGACGGCGCGCCTCCTCCGACACAACTACCTCCCGAACTCCCCCGCGACCATGTCCGCGGTCAATCGTAGTGGGGCTGCCCGGCCGCTACCTGGCAGTCACCGATACTGCGCTTCCGGCGGGCTCGCCGGCCCGAGCCGCTGGCCCACCCACTTGCCGTAGCTGGCCGCCCAGGAACCGTCGGCCCGCATCTGGTCCAGCACCGCGTTCACGAACTGCACCACGTCCTGCTCGTCCAGCGGCACACCGACCCCGTAGTTCTCCTTGGTCAACTGGTCCCCGACGACCTTCACCTGCGGATCCTGCGCGGCCATCCCGGCCAGGATGGTGTCGTCGGTGGACACCGCCTCGACCTGGTTCTGCTGCAGCATCACCAGGCAGTCCGACCAGTTGGGCACCGACACCGCGATCGGTTTGGCCGGGTCGGTCGCGACCTTGGTCAGCGAGGTGGACTTCCGCGCGGCGCACACCCGTTTGCCCGCCAGATCCGCCAGCGACTGCGCGTTCGAGGTCTTCGGCACCAGGATCTTCTGGCCGGCCACGTAGTACACCGAGGAGAACTGGACTTCCTTGCGACGCGAGCAGGTGATGCTGTAGGTGCGGACCACCACGTCCACCTTGTGGTCCTTGAGCACCTGCTCCCGTTGCGAGGAGGGGATCGCGCGGAACTGCACGTGTCCCTCGGCCGTGCCGAACAACGCCTTGGCGATCTGGTTCACCACGTCGATGTCGAAGCCCTCGAGGTTGCCGCTCTGGGGATTGCGGAACCCGAACAGATAAGTGGTCTGGTCCACTCCGGCGATCAGTTTCCCGCGCGCCTTGATTTCGGCGAGGTGGGAACCCGGCGGCACCGAGGTCCCGGCCGTCGGCCGGATGCTGGCCAGCGGGTCACAGCTGGTGTCGGTGTTCACCCCGGCGCTGGTGTCCGGGCCACCGACCCCCGCGGGTGTCGGCCAGGCCGCATCGGTCACCGCGGTCGCGTCGGCGGGCACTTCCGCAGCTGTGCACGCCGTGCCGAACAGCACGACAGCGGCCAGCGCAGCCGCACGGACGAAGTGCCGCGACCGGATCATCGGTACTCCCTCAGCCTCTCCCGGACGCCGACGGTGACCCCGCCCGCGGCGAGCACAGCGAGCACCCCGACGCCCGGCGCGAGCGCGGTCAGCGCCCGGTTGCCCGCGCCGGTGTCGTCGAGGAACTCCTGACGACAGACGTCGATCGCGGCCTGAAGGTTCATGTCCAACCGGGTGAACGCCGCGGCCGCGCTGTTCGGCGCAACGCTCGTGGCGAAGTCGACGGCTTCCTGGTACTGACCGCCGTCGTCCAGCTTGCGCACCTGGATGTGCGCCAGCGACCATTCGCGAGCGGCTTGTTCGGCCGCTTCGATCTTCCCCTGGCCGGGCGTGCCCTCGGCGAGGTCGCGCGCCTTGCCGAGGAGGCCGCTGTGCCCGTCCGCGCCGACCAGTCCCTCGGCCAGTCCGATGAACTGCTTCTCGTAGGTCGCGCCGTCACCGCGGGCGACCAGGGTGAGGGTTTCGTCGGCACGGGCCTGCAGCGCGTCGATCCGCGCGCGCACCAGCACGTCGACCTGCGACGAGCCGTCCGTCTTGCCGCTCGCGACGAAGCTGCCCTGCACGATCAGCGCCACCGTGCCCCACAGCAACGACAGCACGATGCACCCGGTGGCCACCAGCAGGCCGATGTTGAGCACCCGGTTCGTCCGGCGGGTCAGGTAGATCTGCGTGGCGACCAGCGCCGCGATCAGTGCCAGGATCAGCGCGACCGCCACCCACGGCACGTCCGAACTGCTGTCCTGTTCTTCGGAAAGCTTGGCGGTGTGCGCTTCGTAGAGCGCCTTGGCCGCGGGCAGGATGGTCGAGCGCATCAGCTGGGAGGCCTCGCGCAAGTAGGACGCGCCCGAGGGGAAGCCCTGCCGGTTGTTCTGGCGCGCCGTTTCGACGATCCCGGTGTAGACCGGCACCTTCTGGTTCAGGATGTCCACCTGATGCGCGGCGTCACCCACGTCGGCGACATCCGACCCGGACTTCGCCAGCGCGGAACCCGCTTCGGCGATGTCCTGCTCGTACTTCTTCCGCAACGGGGGCGGCTCGTCACCCACGGAAAGGAACGCACTCGCCGCCGTCGCATCGGCATCCGAGAGCGACCGGTACACCTGCTGCGCCGCCGAGGCCATCGGCTCGCGGTGCTGCACCAGCCCTTCGACGGTGTTGTCCTTGTCCTGCACCGACAACACCCCGACCAGCCCCGCCAGGAGCGAGAGCAGCACGAGCGCCACCGCGATCACCGAGAGCCGGCCCGGCGTGGTCGCCGCGGATCTGACCACCGCACGCACCGCCTGGCCGGGCAGCTCCAGCAGCCCCGCGATACCGCTGCGTCCCTCCGGTTCCTCCGGTGCGGGCACAGACGTTTCCGGCCGCGTCGCAGTGCTGGTCATCCCCGATCCTCCCCGTACGCCACCCGCAGAAGGTAGCCGGTCCCGCATCGAGCGGCGAACGACACCCGGAAGGTGTCATCAGCACGTGATCTCGAACCAGGGGGCCGAGCTGCGGTACGGCGGTGAAATGCGGGGGTGGGTGGGGTGGTCGGGGGCGTGGATCGGGGTTCGGCCAGTCAGGTGACGGGCGCTGCTTTGACCAAGGTGGATCGCAGTCCGGCAAGTACCGACGCGCGGTCATGGCAGCCGACCACCAGCATGCACGGTCCGGCAAGCTCTGCCCGAGAACCAGCCGCACTCCGCAAGATCAGCGCGGCTCGTCCGAAGCGGGCGCCGCCGTATGCCCCCGCCCCGTGCGAATGTGAACCAGCCGGTCGCTCGCTCCGTGGCCGGGTGGCGCGAAGATTCGCGATTATGCGTGACTCACCGGCCATGGGACTGTCCCTCTTGGACAGTCCCAGTCGGTGGAATCGGGCTGTGGACGGGAATCAGACTGTGGTGGCGAGGCCCTCGTAGGTATAGCCCGCTTCTTCCACTGCGGCGCGAACGGCGGACTCGGGCAGCGCATCGGTCGAGCGGACGGTCACCTGGCCGGTTTCGACGTGCACGGTGACGTCTTCCACGGCCGGCAGTGCGGTGAGTTCCTCGGTGACCGACCGGGCGCAGTGGCCGCAGGACATTCCGGAGACGAGGTAGTCGTTTTCGATCATAGGCGCAGCCTACGAGCCCGGCGCGAACTCGATCGGGCGACGCCCGCTCTCGCGCACTGACCGCCGTGAAGGGAACCTTCACGGCGTCTGAGTCCAGGGTGTCGGCAAAGTTGGTCGGGGACCCGGCAGTGGGCGATGCGGAGGTGTGTGCGACCACCTCGTAGCGTGCGCCGGACCGGTTTCGGGTCCGTGAAGGGACCCTTCACAGACTCAGAGTCCG
>NZ_QZFV01000145.1:0-17824 GCF_003600245.1 Amycolatopsis panacis | reverse complement strand
GTGTGAGACCACCTCGTGGCGTGCGCCGGACCGGTTTCGGGTCTGTGAAGGGACCCTTCACAGACTCAGAGTCCGTGAAGGGTCCCTTCACGGACCTCTACACCGACTTTGCCGGAACCCTGGACTCTGAGTCCGTGAAGGTGGCCTTCACGGCAGTCGGCTCGGCGCGGAGAACGACGCGGACCGGCCCGGACCCGGGACCGGCTCAGGGCTGCTTCGCCGTCGCCGCGGCGAGGTCGGCCAGCTGCGCGGGCTCCTTCAGGAACCCGCGGAAGCTCTGCGTGGCGCGCTGCTGGGTCTCGTCGATGGCCGGACCGGCCAGTGCGACGAACTGGTAGCCGCCCCCGGCCGGGCCGGCGCCGATGGACAGCGCGGGGGAGCCGATCGCGTCCGGTTTGTCCTGGGCGAGCTTGGTGATCCAGTACGGCGATTCGGAGATCCAGCCGTCCGGGATCCCGCCGATGGCGGCGGCGCCCGCGGCCCCGGTGAGTGCGTTGTACACCTCGGGTGCGGGCCGCGACTGCACCTCCACGTGCACGCAGCTGCCGTGCACGACGGTCAGGTCCTGGTTCCACCGGGTGGCCGCGGCCTGCACCGGCGCGGCGACCTGCGGGGTGACCGTGATCCGGATGTCCGTGCGCCCGCCGGAACAGCTGGCGGCCTGCGCTTCGGCCCGGTTGGTGAGCTCGCCGTCGGCCCAGTTCCAGCCGAGGATGCCGAGTGTCCCGAGCACGGCCAGACCAGCGACCGCGATGGGCCATTTCGCGATCCTGCGGCGGGGGCCCTGTTTCCCGACGACCCGGTGCGATCCGGTCGTCTCGCTGCGGCCGGCGGCCGGCCGCGAAGGCGGATCGAGAGGGTGCGGCACCGGCTCCTCGGCCAGGCTGTGTCGCCCCATCGTTATCCTTTCGTGAGGTAAACATTACCAGCAGTAATGAAACACCATTGTTATCACTCTAACAGGTGAGTCATCAGCGGGAAACAACGTCACTGAGGGTGGGTCCATTTACTCGCGTGCGGCCACCCGATCGCCGAGCAGGATCCGGCAGATCCCGATCAGTCGCGCACGCAGCGGTTCCGCCCGCCGGGCGAAGGCTGCTTGCGCGCGGGCATAGGCCACGCGTCCCTCGGCGGTCTCCACCCGGACCGGCGAGTAGCCGTAGGCGGCGAGGTCGTACGGGCTCGCGCGCATGTCCAGGTCACGGATGTCCGCGGCCAGTGCGAAACAGTCTCCGACCAGTTCGGCCGGCACGAAGGGATCCAGTTTGTAGGCCCATTTGAACAGATCCATGTTCGCGTGCAGGCAGCCCGGCTGTTCGAGATCGGCCTGATTCTCCCGGGTCGGCGCGAGGGTGTTGCGCGGCCGTGCCGGATCGGTGAAGAAGCGGAACGCGTCGAAATGCCCGCACCGGATGTCCATCGCTTCGACCACCGCGTCGGTGCCCGCGGAACCGAGCCGCAGCGGTACCTGCGCGTGCCGCACCGACTCCGCGGGCTCGCGGTACACCATGGCCCATTCGTGCAGGCCGAAACAGCTCAGCCGGGGCGCCCGCGTGGCCGTCGCCGACAGCAGGCGCAGCACGAACTCCGCGGTTCGCGCGCGACGGCCGGTGCACGCGGACGGGTCCAGCGTGACGCCTTCGGCGGTTTCGGCGAAGCCCGGCCGCTCCAGGAACCGCCGGGCGGCCGGGCCGGCCAGTGTCACGCCCGGACCCGGCTGCCAGCGTTCGAGATGCGCCGGCCGGTACGAGTAGTAGGTGAACAGGAAGTCCAGCACCGGGTGTTTCTCGCCGCGGGCACGGCGTTCCTGGTGCGGGACCGTCCACTCGCGCATGCGCTGCGCGTGTGCCTGTTCGCGTGCCTGCCACTCGGGCTCGGCGAGTACTGAGGTGTTCATGCCGCGACGTGCGTCCCGTCGCGAACAGTCCCCACGTACTCCTCGACGAGGTCTTCGAGCGCGACCACGCCGACCGCGCGGCCGGACTCGTCGAGAGCCCGCGCGAGGTGGGTGCCGTCCTTGCGCATCGCGGAAAGCGCCACATCGAGCCGGGCGTCGGAACGCAGCTCGGTGAGTGGGCGGGTCTTGTCCGCCGGCACCGCCGTGTCCGCGCTCTGGCCGACCAGATCGAGGATGTCCTTCACGTGGATGTACCCGGTGAGCGAACCGTCGTCGGTGCACACCGGGAACCGCGAGAACCCGGTCGTGGACACCGCGCGCTCCACCTCGCCCAGCGTCGGCCGGCACGTGAGCGTGGTCAGCTCCGCCGTCGGCACCAGCACGTCCGCGACCGTCTTCGCGGCCGAGGACAGCGTCTGGGCGAGCCGCTGGTGCTCGGACTGCTCCAGCAGCCCCTCCCGGCGGGATTCGCTCAGCAGCTCGGCCAGCTCGGCGGAGGTGTAGGCGGTCTCCAGCTCGTCCTTCGGCTCCACCTTCACCGCGCGCAGCAAGGAGTTCGCGACGAAGTTGAGAAACGCGATGACCGGGTTCGCCAGTTTCACCCAGGCCACGTGCAGCGGCACCAGCCACAGCGCCAGCCGTTCCGGTTCGGCGATCGCCAGGTTCTTCGGCACCATTTCGCCGACCAGCACGTGCAGCATGGTGATGAAGGCCAGCGCGAGCGCGAACGAGATCGGGTGCAGCAGCTGCTCGGGCAGGCCGAGCAGATCGAAGAACCCGGACAGCCGGTGCGCCACCGCGGGTTCGCCGAGCCGGCCGAGCAGCAGCGAACAGATGGTGATGCCCAGCTGTGCCCCGGCCAGCATCCGGGACACGTCGCGGCTCGCGTTGATCACGATCCGCGCGCGTGTCTTGCCCTGCTCCAGCAACGCCTCCAGCCGGTCGCGGCGGGAGGAGATCAGGGTGAACTCGGCCCCCACGAAGAACGCGTTCGTCAGCAGCAGCACCACGACCAGTGCGAGATTCAGCCAGTCGTTCATGCGCTCACCCCGGCCGGTTCCACGGGCCGCACCTGCACCTCGGCGATGCGGTGCCGGTCCATCGACGCGACGGTCAGCCGCCAGCCGCCGACCTCGGCCGTGTCGCCCTCGTCCGGGATGCGGCCGAGCCGCTCCAGGATCAGCCCGGCGATGGTCTCGTAGTCGCCCTCGGGCATCCGGAACCCGGTGACCTCGCTGACCTCGTCCGCGCGCAGCTGCCCGGACACCAGCCAGTGGTCCGCGCCGACCTGCTGGGCGGCCGGGGCCTCCCCGTCGTCGTGCTCGTCACGGACGTCGCCGATGATCTCCTCGACCACGTCCTCCAGGGTGACCAGCCCGGCCGTGCCACCGTACTCGTCGACCACGATGGCCAGCTGGTACCGCGAATCCCGCAGGCGGTTGAGCAGCGCGTCGCCGGAGAGCGACTCGGGCACGGTCGGCACCGGCCGCATGGCCGAGCGGATCCGGGTGACCGAGCGTTCCGCGGCCGGGATCGCGAACGCCTGCTTGACGTGCACCGCGCCCTGGACGTCGTCGAGATCCTCGGTATAGACCGGAAAACGGGAGAACCCGGTGCGGCGGGAGACGGCCAGCAGATCGTCCACGGTGTCGTCCACGGTGAGCGACTCGACCTGGACCCGGGGCGTCATGAGTTCTTCCGCGGTGCGGCCGCCGAAGCGCAGCGAACGGTCCAGCAGTTCGGCGGTGGAGGTGTCCAGCTTCCCGCTCTCCGCGCTGGACCGCACGATCGAGCCCAGCTCCTGCGGGGACCGCGCGGACCGCAGCTCCTCCTGTGGCTCCACGCCGAACTTGCGCACCACGAAGTTGGCGCTGTTGTTCATCAGCGTGATCAGCCAGCGGAACAACGCGGAGAACCGCGCGTGGTAGCCGGTGACCGCGCGCGCGGTCGGCAGCGGCCGTGCGATCGCGAGGTTCTTGGGCACCATCTCGCCCAGCACCATGGACAGGAAGGTCGCCAGCACCAGCGCGACCGCCACGGACACCCCGGCGGCCACCCCGGCCGACAGCCCGGCCCCGGCGAAGAGCGGGTGCACCAGGTCGCCGATCAGAGGTTCGGCCAGCGACCCGGTGATCAGCGTGGTCACGGTGATGGCGACCTGGGCGCCGGAGAGCTGGAAACTGAGGGTGTGGTGGGCCTTCTGCACGCTCAGCGAGCGGCGGTCGCCGACCTGGCGGACGTCCGCGTCGACCGTGCTGCGCTCCAGCGCGGTGAGGGAGAACTCCGCGGCCACCGCGAGCCCGGTGCCGATGGTCAGGAGCAGGAAGAGCAGCACTCCGAGTACGGAGAGCAGAACGTGGATCATGTCGCACCCGCCGGAGAGCGGCGGACGGCGGACGGGAAGCCGGGTCTGACACCCGGCCCGGTACTGTCACCGGGCGATGGCGCGGCGCGCACGAATGCAGTCACTCCTCGGGAAAACGGTGTGTAGTGCGACGATGCCGACAATCGTACCGGGTGCCGGTCTGCGCGCACCGCAGAACACACGGTTCGGCCCGCCCGGCGGGGGGAGTTCGCACTGGCTGGTGAACGCGCCCGCGCCCGTGCTCAGCGCGGGCGCCACCGGACTGGGGCTGTGAAGGGTCCCTTCACAGCCCTAGCGTCCGTGAAGGGTCCCTTCACAGCCGCAGAGTCCAGGGTTCCGGCAAAGTTGGTCGCGGACCCGTGATCAGCAGAGAGAGCCGTGGCTGCCCGACCGGTTTCGGGTCCGTGAGGGTGCCCCTGACGGACTCAGAGTCCGTGAAGGGTCCCTTCACAGCCCTCCGCAGCTGCGCAGGGCCCTCCACACCGACTTTGCCGACGCCCTGGCCCTAGCGTCCGTGAAGGTTCCCTTCACAGCCTTGAGCCGGGGGCGCCGGGCCGGTGCCGTCGTACGGTCTCCTCGACGAGGTCGAGCACGGGGCCGAGATCGTCGCCGGGCAGGCCCATCGCCAGGTGCGAGACCAGGCCTTCCAGCACCAGTTCGAGGAACGCGGTCAGCACGTCCACGTCCACGTCGTCGCGCAGGTTCCCGGCCTCGTGCTGGCGTTCGAGGCGTTCCCGGGTGGCGATGGTCAGCTGCTGCGAGCGCTCCGCCCAGCGGGCGCGGAACTCGGGGTCGGTGCGCAGCCGCCGCGACACCTCCAGCCGGGTGCCCAGCCAGTCGGCGGGATGCTCGCTGTCCCCGGCCAGCAGATCGCGCATGACCTGCACGATGCCCTGCTCGGCCACTACGTCCGCCATCCGCACCGCGTCGTCCTCGGCCAGGGCGAGGAACAGTGATTCCTTGTCCCGGAAATGGTGGAAGATCGCGCCGCGGGAAAGCCCGGTGGCCTCCTCCAGGCGGCGTACGGTGGCACCCTCGTAGCCGTGACGGCCGAAGCACGCGCGCGAGCCGTCGAGGATCTGGCGCCGGCGTGTGTCGAGGTGATCCTGGCTGACCCGTGGCATCCTCGAATCCTGACATCCGCACCGGGGTCCCTGCAATCCGTACGTACGTACTGTCACTATGCGTGCCCGGCGGATCCGGAACGCTGCACATCACTTCTGTGAATGCGCTGTGTTCGGCTGACACAGCCGTGACACTTGACTACGCTGATGTTTCATCACGGTGCGTGAACCTGGGGAAGGGATACGGCCTTGGCCACTGGTGGTGCGGACCCTGCGGGCAGCGGGTTCGCGATGGACGCGGCCGGGCTCACCGCGGTGATCCGGCTCTGGGAGGACCAGCTCGCGCAGGTCGTGGCGGACGGCCGCGAGATCGAGGAGATCCTGGCGGTGTTCCGCGCGCCGGGCACCGATCCGGCGAGCGTGGAGTACGCCGCGGCCGGCGCGGACTCGTTGCGGACGCTGCGCGAGCAGAACGAGTCGATGCGCCGGTACGTGCAGGACTACCTCGGCAGGCTGCGCACGGCCCGCGACCGCACCGTCGAGGCGGACCGGGCGAACGCCGATCTCGGCCGGCTGCGCTGAGGCGCGGCGGTCCGGACCGGGCAGGAAAGGGAACCAGGTGGACGGCAAGCAGATCTTCGACAACTTCCGCGGCGGGGACACCTCCGGCCTGCGGTCGGTCGCGGACAGGGTGCGGGCGCTGTCGGAGGCCTACCTCGAGCGGGCCCGCGCGATCAAGGACCTGCAGGAGCGGATGGCGCGGTCCTGGACCGGCACGAGCGGAGCCGCGGCACACGCCGGTGCCGGTCCGCTGGAGGCCGCGTTCCGCGAGTCGGCCGATCCGCTGGACATGACCACGGCCTCGGCCGACACCCAGGCCAGCAGTTTCGAGCGGTCCGGGCACCAGGTGGTGGAGGTGCCGCCGCGGCCGGCGCAGCCACAGCCGTGGACCGCCGGGCTGCAGCAGGTCGCCGAGCTGGCCGGGGTGAGCCCCGCCTCGGTGGTGCCGCAGTCCTTCCAGGCCGGGATCGAGGGGCACCACGCGGCCAACGAGACCAACGTCCGGGTCATGGAGCAGTATCACGGCGTGACCATGAACACGAAGTCCGTGCTGCCCCGGCAGTACGGGCTGGTCGGCCGGGACGGCGCGGCCGTGCACCGGGCGGGTTCGGACACCACGACCACACAGGCCGCGTCGGCCGACCGCGGTGCGGCGGCGCCCGCGGCCTGGGCGCCGATGCCTGCCGAACCGTCGGCCCGGCAGGCGGGCGGGGCCGGTGCGGTGGCCGGTGCGCCGGGGGCCCGCCGGGTGGACGAGCAGTACCGGTACCGCCCGGAGTACCTGGTGGAGGACGATCCGGACGCGGCCTTCGGCACCGACCGGCGGGTCAGCCCGCCGGTGCTCGGCGAGGAGTAGCGGTGACCGGATCGGCGGACCGGGTGGACGTCCCGGTCGAAGCCCTGGCCGCCCTGGCCGAGCGGGAACAGGTCGGCAGCCTGCACGTGACCCTGCGGCCGGATCCGCGGTGGCTCTCGGAGACCGAACGCGACGAGGCGGCCAAGCGGGTCGACGACGCGCTCGCGGTGGCCGGGCTGGTGGACCGCCGCGGCCGCGTCACCGCCGCCTTCCTCGACTGGCTTCCGCTGCTGGTGCGGCCGGTGGTCGAGTACTACGGCTGGGTGGCCACCGGCGACCGGACCTACGGCGTGCTCGCCGCGTCGAGCGGGATGCAGGCGGTGCTCGCGGTGTCGGACGGGGAGCAGGTCGGCGTCCAGGAGATCGACCGGAACGCGGTGCTGGAGACGCTCGTCGCCCAGCTGCCGCAGGTCGGTCCCGGCGGCGGGCAGCCGCGCAGTGTCCTCGTCGGGGACCTCACCGGCGCGGCGCACCGCGGCGCGGACGCCTATCCGCTGGATCCGGTGCTCGCCGACGTGGTGAACCTGGTGCGGCGCCCGGTGCACGGCAGCGGCGAGCTGTACGCGGGCCGTCGTGACGAGGTCGGCCGCTACAGCAGGCTCGAAGAACCGTTGCACTACGCGGACACCGACTGGGGCCGCTACCTGAGCTACACCGTCGGCACGGGCGCCGAAGCGGTGATCCGGATCGGCCCGGCCGGCCCGGCCGAATTGTGTGGTGCGCTGCGGGAACTCGCCGATAGCCTCGCCTGATGCGCTATCCGGAGATCGAACCGTACGACCACGGCCTGCTCGACGCCGGGGATGGCCACCGGGTGTACTGGGAGGTCTGCGGGAATCCGGCGGGCAAGCCGGCGGTCGTGGTGCACGGCGGGCCGGGCACCGGGTGCCGCGCCGGGATGCGCCGGTTCTTCGACCCCGCGCGCTACCGGGTCGTGCTGTTCGACCAGCGCGGCTGCGGCCGGAGCACCCCGCATGCCGGGGACACCGCCGAAGCGCTGACCGCGAACACGGCCGGGCATCTGATGCAGGACATGGAGCTGCTGCGCACCACGCTGGAGGTGGAGAAGTGGCTGGTGTTCGGCGGTTCCTGGGGTTCGGTGCTCGGGCTGAGCTACGTCGTGCGACATCCGGATCGGGTCAGCGAGCTGGTGCTGGCGGGCCTGGCCACTGATCGGCGAGCGGAGATGGAACTGCTGACGCGTGATCTCGGCGGCATGTTCCCGGAGGCGTACGCGCAATTCCGCGCCGGCGTCCCGGACAGCGAAGACGATGTGGTGTCGGCGTACTACCGGCTGTTGCTCGACCCGGACCCCACGGTGCACGAAGAAGCCGCGCGGCGCTGGTGCGCCTGGGAAGACGCCATGGTGCCGGGCGTGCCGGTTCCGGGCCTCTTCGACGATCCGCGGGCGCGGCTCTGCTTCGCCCGGCTCGTCACGCACTATTTTTCCCACGGATGCTTCCTGGAAGACGGCGCGATCCTGCGTGATGCCGCGAAGCTCGCGGGAATCCCGGCCATGCTCGCGCAGGGGTTGCTGGATCTCAGCAGCCTGAGCGGTACGCCGTGGTTGCTGGAGCGGGCGCTGCCGGACGCGGAGCTGGTACTGGTCGGCGGCGCCGGGCACACCACGTCCGTTCCGGCGATGGAGGACGTGCTGATCGGCGCCACCGACCGGTTCGCGCTCAGGGGATAGTGAGCGCGGGCGCGCCTCCGGGCGCCAGCGCCTCTTCGGCGCGGGTGGTGCGGGTGTTCTCGGCCAGCCGCAGCCCGGTGACGCGTGGCGGGATGCGGTCCAGGTTCCATTCGGCCAGCAACAAGGCCACCTTCGCCTGCATTTCGGTGCGCAGCCGCAGGAACGAGTCGGCCGGGTCGGCGCCGACTTCGCCGAGCAGCAGCCACCAGGCCCACGCCGCGGCGCCCGCGTTCGCGACGAAGTCCGGAATCACCGCGACGCCTCGGGCGGAGAGCGCGGCCTCTGCCTCCGGTGTCGTCGCAGCGTTGGCCGCTTCTACGACTGCCTTGGCCTTCACGAGGTTTTCGTTGTCCACCCGGAGTGCGTACGAGATCGCAGCGGGTACCAAGAGGTCGGCGTTGATGCCGATCACTGCGTCGCGCGGGAGAGTGCGTACGCCGTCAGGAAGCTGCGTACGGTCGATTTCGCCAAAGCGGTCGCGCAGGTCGAGCAGCGCGGGCACGTCGAGGCCCTCAGGGTCGTAGAGGGTACCGGCGGCGTCGGCGACCGCGACCACCTTCATTCCGGCTTCGTGCAGATACCAGGCAGCGCCGCCACCCATGGTGCCGATGCCCTGGATCGCCACCGTGGTCTCCGGCACGTCCCAGCCCCACGCGTTGGCCGCGCCGACGCACGCCTGCGCGACGCCGTAACCGCCGATCACGTCGCCGAGCAGCTGGCCGCCCGGCACCGGTGCGTTGAGCCCGGCCTGGACGCGACGCAGGGTGCGCGCCGGATCCGCCGACCGGTGAATCGCCGCGTGATAGGACTGTTCGAGCCCCAGCTTCGCGAAGACCTCGTCGATCAGGTGCTGGGGCACGCCGAGGTCCTCCGCGGTTACCCAGCTCGCGTCCAGCCAGGGGCGCAGGAATTCGCAGAACCGCGTCAGCACACCGAACGCCCGCGGGTCCTTCGGGTCGAAGTCGAGCCCACCCTTGGCGCCCCCGACCGGGAGATTGAAGGTGGCGGCCTTGTTCGCCATGCCGCGCGCGAGGTCGGCGACCTCGTCGACGGTGCAGCCGGCGCGCATCCGCGTACCGCCGGTCGCCATCCCGGACACCAGGCTGTGCACGACCAGGTAGCCGTGGGCGCCGGTGACAGGATCGGTCCACGTGAGCCTCATCAGCGGTTCGGTGTTCATCTGGCCCTTCACCTCCAGGAGTCCGGGGTGGCGCGAATGCGCCGCCGTCACTTTCGAGGGTGGCTGCACGGGCCCGGGCGCGTCCAGTTAACGAAGCTGCACGACGTTGTTTAGGGTTCGTACATGGAGCTTTCGTTGCACCGGTTGCGGATGCTGCGTGAGCTACGGCGGCGGGGGACCGTCACGGCCGCGGCTGCGTCGTTGCACTACACGGTTTCCGCTGTGTCGCAACAGCTTGCGCTGCTCGAACGGGACGTCGGGGTGAAGCTGTTCGAACGGCTCGGTCGCGGGGTGCAGCTGACCGAGCTGGGTTTCCTGCTGACCGACCACGCCGAGGAGATCCTGGGTTCGGTCGAGCGCGCGACGCTGGCGCTCGAAGAGGCGCAGGGCACCATGTCCGCCCGGCTGACCGCCGGAGTGTGGGCGTCGGTCGCGTCGGGGCTGCTGCCGGGCGCGCTCACCTCGCTGGCCGCCGAACATCCGGGAATCCAGGTGCGCACCAGGGAATTGGCTCCGGAGGCGACGGCGGAGGCGGTGCGCGACGGCACGCTCGACCTGTCGTTCGTGATCGACTATTCGGACGCGCCGATGCGCTGGGACACCGGGCTGGAACGCGCTGTGGTCGCGGTCGAACGGCTGCACGCGGCGGTGCCCGCGGGCGCGGTGCCCTCGGCCACCGTGTCGCTCGACGCGCTCGCCGAGTATCCGTGGATCATGGCCAGCCCGCGGTCGCATTTCGGCCGGGCGATCCGGATCGCCTGCCAGCGGCACGGGTTCCAGCCGAAGATCAACCACGAGGTGGAGGAGCAGTCCACCGCGATGGTGCTGGTCGGCGCCGGGCTCGGCGTCACCCTTGTGTCGGACCTCGGGCTGCGGCTGCTGCGCCCGCCCGGGATCGACGTGGTCGCGCTGACCACCCCGCTGCTGCGCACGGTGTCGATCGCCTACCGCCGCACCGAGATCCGGCGCCCGGCCCTGCAGCTGGTGGTCGCCGCGGTGCAGACCTCGGCGGCGGAACTGGGCCTGGGCAGCGAACCCGAGCTGCCCTGAACGGGCGGCGCCCGACCGGCGGCACAGTGCGAGGAATATGCCGGGAAGTCCCGGTCGGGTACCGCTCGCCGCTCGGCCGTCCCGGTCACGAGCCCTGATTTTGTCGGACCCCGCGTGTAGCGTCCGGAACCGATGAGGCCGCAGCCCGCGGTCTCCTGAGCTGGACGGCGATACATGACTACGGTGCACGATTTTCCGGACCGGTCCGGGAGTGCGTCGGTGCCGGCGTTGTCGGACCGGGCGGCCGGGGAACGCTACGTCGCCTCGGTGTGCTTCAAGCACGGGCCGCCGAGACTGCTGGGGGTGGAACTGGAGTTCACGGTGCACCACACCGGGGACCCGGCTCGCCCCCTCGACCTGGACCTGCTCGCCTCCGCGCTCGGCCCGCACACCCCGCGGTCCTTGCGCTCCGAAAGCCCCGCGGCCCCGCTCCCGGCCGGATCGCCGGTGAGTCTCGAACCCGGCTGCCAGGTGGAGATCTCCACTCTTCCGCAGAGTTCCCTGCCCGCCCTGCAGGCGGCCGTGGACACCGATCTCGCGGCCCTCACCGCACTGCTCGCCCGCGCCGGGCTGGAACTCGGCGCCTCGGGCATCGATGCGCACCGCCCGCCGCGGCGCCGGTTGCACACCCCCCGTTACGCCGCGATGGAACGGCGGTTCGCCCCGCTCGGGCGGGGCGGGATCACCATGATGTGCAGTACCGCCGGGCTGCAGATCTGCGTGGACGCCGGGGAGCCCGACCGGTTCGCCGAGCGCTGGGCGGCCGCGCACGAGATGGGCCCGCCGCTGCTGGCCCTGTTCGCCAACTCCCGGATCCACCACGGCCGCGACACCGGGCACGCCTCCGCGCGCTGGCTCGCCGTGCTGGAGACCGAACCGGTGCGCACCCGCGCGGCCGAGCCCGGCCCGGACCCGGCGCGGGCGTGGGCGCGGCGGCTGATGGACACCCCGATCATGGTGCTGCCGCGGGATTACCGGCCGTGGGACGCGCCGGAGGGGCTGACCTTCGCCGAGTGGATCGAGGGCCGGGGCGCGGCCGGGATGCTGCGCCGGCCCACCGCCGCCGATCTGGACTACCACCTCGGCACGATGTTCACCCCGGTCCGGCCGCAGGGCTACCTGGAGCTGCGGTACCTGGACGCGCAACCGCCCGGGCGGTGGCTGCCGCCGGTCGCGCTGGTCACCGCGCTGCTCGCCGATCCGTCCACAGTGGAACAAGTGCGGCGCCGGTGCGCCCCGGTGGCCGGACAGTGGGAGCAGGCCGCCCGACGCGGCCTCGCCGCGCCCGGAATGGCCGCGGTGGCAAGGGATCTGGTGGAGCTGGGCGGCGCCGCGCTGCCGTCCACCGGGCTGCCCGCCGAGACGGTCGCGGGGATCGTCGACGGGCTGCGTGCCCGGCTGGACCGGTCGGGGAGGGACGGGTGATGAGTGAGACCGCGGAATTGAGTTCGCGCGCGGCGTCGCGCTCGCGGACTGCCTGCCCGGCCCCGTCGCCGGGAACATCGCCGGGCCGTGTGCCCGGCCGGACCGATCGAGGAAGGACGAGCGATGAGTGAAACTCCGGAATCGGGCCCGTTGCTCGAACTGAGCTCGCAGGATCTGCGGGCACACGTGGCCGGGGCATTGACCCGCGCCCGCGCCCGCAGTGTCGCGCTGACCGACGCGGTGGACGACGAGGATCTGATCCGCCAGCACTCGAAGCTGATGTCGCCGCTGGTCTGGGACCTCGCGCACATCGGCAGCCAGGAAGAGCAGTGGCTGGTCCGCGACGTCGGCGGCCGGGAGCCGCTGCGACCGGACATCGACGACCTCTACGACGCCTTCCAGCACCCGCGGGCCGATCGTCCCGCCCTGCCGCTGCTCGGCCCGGCCGAGGCCCGCGCGTACCTGCGCGAGGTTCGGGAAAAGGCGTTGGACGTGCTGGAAAAGGCGCCGATGAGCGGGCGAAGGCTCACCGAGAGCGCGTTCGCCTTCGGCATGATCACCCAGCACGAGCAGCAGCACGACGAGACGATGCTGGCCACCCACCAGCTGCGCCAGGGGGAGCCGGTGCTGCATGCGCCGGAGCCGCCCCGCGCGCCGTCCGGGCGGAGGCCCGCCGAGGTGCTGGTCCCCGGCGGCCGGTTCACCATGGGCACCAGTGCGGAGCCTTGGGCGCTGGACAACGAACGCCCGGCGCACGAGGTCGACGTGCCCGCGTTCGTGCTGGACACCACGCCGGTCACCTGCGGGGCGTACCTGGAGTTCCTGGACGGCGGCGGGTATGCCGAGCAGCGGTTCTGGAGTGCGGCAGGGTGGGCCTACCGGCAGGGACACGACATCACTGCGCCGCGGTTCTGGCATCGCGAGCCGGACGGCTGGTGGCGCACCCGGTTCGGGGTGCGCGAGCCGATCCCGCTGCGGGAGCCGGTGGTGCACGTGTCGTATTACGAGGCCGAGGCGTACGCGAATTGGGCGGGCAAGCGGCTGCCCACCGAGGCGGAATGGGAGAAGGCCGCGCGGTTCGATCCGGTGAGCGGCCGTTCCCGGCGATTCCCGTGGGGCGACGAGGAACCGGCCGAGGCGCACGCCAATCTCGGCCAGCGGCATCTGCGCCCGGCCGAGGCGGGAGCGTATCCGGCGGGGCAGTCCCCGCTGGGCGTGCGGCAGCTGATCGGCGACGTCTGGGAGTGGACGAGCACCGATTTCCACGGTTATCCGGGGTTTGCCGCGTTCCCGTACCGGGAGTATTCGGAGGTGTTCTTCGGCCCCGAGTACAAGGTGCTGCGCGGTGGCTCGTTCGGCACCGACGCGGCAGCCGTGCGCGGCACGTTCCGCAACTGGGACTACCCGATCCGGCGGCAGATCTTCGCCGGGTTCCGCTGCGCCCGCGATCCTCGCCCGGGCGAGGTGGCCTAGCCGGTATGTGCCGTCACCTCGCGTATCTGGGCGAGCCCGGCTCGCCTGCCGAGCCGGTGTTCACCGCCCCGCATTCGTTGCTGGTGCAGTCGTACGCGCCGGGCGACATGCGCGGTGGCGGGACGGTGAACGCCGACGGCTTCGGCTTCGGCTGGTACCCGGAGCCCGGCGCCCCGCCGCTGCGCTACCGGCGCCGTGAGCCATTGTGGACCGACGATGCGGCGCCGGCGCTGGCCGCTTCGGTGCGGAGCACGGCGTTCGTCGCCGCGGTGCGCAACGGCACCACCGGGATGCCGGTGACCGAGGCGGCGGCCGCGCCGTTCGCCGCGGACCGCTGGTTGTTCAGCCACAACGGCGTGGTACGCGGCTGGCCGAAGTCGATGGCCGGGCTCGCCGGCCGGCTGGACGTGACCGAATTGCTCACGCTGGAGGCGCCCACCGATTCGGCCCTGCTGTGGGCCTTGCTGCGGGCGCGGCTGCGTGCGGGCGAGGAGCCTCTGGTCGCGGTGCGAGCGCTCGTCGGGGAGGTGGTCGCGGCCGCACCGGGCTCGCGGCTGAACTTCCTGCTCACCGACGGTGAAACGCTCGTCGGCACCGCGTGGTCGCATGCCCTGTCCTGGCGGCGCACCGGGGCCGGGGTGCTGCTGGCCTCCGAGCCCGTCGATCCGGACCCGGCCTGGCAGGCCGTGCCGGACCAGCACGCCGTGCGGGTCACCGCGGACGGCGTCGACATTCTTCCCCTCGAATTCCCGTCACTGGAACGGAGTCCCCTCCGATGACCGAAGCGGACCTGCAGACCCATCGCACGGACGTGGCCGCCGAGTTGCGCGCGGACGTGCGGGCCGGCCTCACCGCCGAGCAGAAGTGGTTGCCGCCCAAGTGGTTCTACGACGCCGAGGGCAGCGCGTTGTTCGAGAAGATCACCGCGCTGCCGGAGTACTACCCGACCCGCAGCGAACGTGAGGTGCTCGCCGCGCGGGCGGCGGAGATCGCCGTCCTGACCGGGGCACGCACGCTCGTCGAGCTGGGTTCCGGATCGAGTGAGAAGACCCGGCTGCTGCTGGGCGCGCTGACCGCGCACGGCACGCTGGAGGCGTTCGTGCCGATGGACGTGTCGGAATCCGCGCTCGCCGAGGCGACCGCGGCGATCTCGGCGGACTATCCGGGGCTGGACGTGCGTGGTGTGGTCGGCGACTTCACCCGGCACCTGCGGCTGCTGCCCGGCAGCGCGCCCCGGGTCGTGGCCTTCCTCGGTGGCACGATCGGCAACTTCCTGCCGGCCGAGCGCGCCGCGTTCCTGCACTCGGTGCGGGAGGTGCTGGCCGAAGGGGAGTGGCTGCTGCTCGGCACGGACCTGGTGAAGGACCCCGAAACGCTGGAGCGCGCCTACGACGACGCGGCCGGGGTGACCGCGGCGTTCAACCGCAACGTGCTGCGCGTGATCAACGCGCAGCTGGGCGCGGACTTCGATCCGGACGCGTTCGACCACGTCGCGCACTGGGATGCCGGGCAGGAGTGGATCGAGATGCGGCTGCGCGCGCAGCGGGACATCACCGTGCGGATCCCGGGTGCCGGGCTGGTCGTCGAGTTCGCCGCGGGCGAGCACATCCGCACGGAGGTCTCGGCGAAGTTCCGGCCGGACGGGATCGCCGCGGAGCTGGCGGCCGCTGGATTCGCGGTGGTCCGCCGCTGGACCGACGCACAGCGGCGATTCGGGGTGAGTTTGGCAAGATCGCTGCATGCGTAACCCCCTGGCGTCCCTCGCCCGCAGGCTCGGCACGCAGCCTCGGGTGATGGCCGCCGCGCGCGTGATCATCGCGACCGATCGGCGGCTGGACCGGTGGTCCGGCGGACGGGTGAGCCTGGTCGGGCTCGCCGGTCTGCCGTCCCTGCGGCTGACCACCACCGGCCGCCGCAGCGGCCTGCCCCGCAGCACGAACCTGCTGTACTTCCCGCAGGGCCGCGACTTCGTGCTGACCGGCTCGAACTGGGGCCGCCCGCGGCATCCGGCGTGGACCTATAACCTCCGCGCCACGCCGGACGCGACGGTCGCCCTGCGCGGCCGGGAGGTGGCGGTGAAGGCCCGCGAACTCGACGGCGAGGAGTACGACCGGATGTGGGCCGAGCTGCTCGAATTCTGGCCCGGCTACGCGATGGAACGTTCGGCGGCGGGCCGGGTGCTGCCGATCTTCGTGCTGACCCGGCAGTGACCGCGTGCCCCGCGCGCTGACGGGGCCGCGCGGGTGGGATCCCTCCTTTCGACCGGTGCCCGGATTGGCCGCTTTGTGCGAGCCTCGATCCGGTGACGCGTCGTGTCCGGTTCACGACGCGCGGCGAGGAGGTAGATGTGCGGGTACGCAGAACTGCGCGGATCGGGACGCTGGTCGCGGCGCTGGCGGTGACAGCGGCCACGGTCACCGGGACCGCGGCGGCGGCACCGGGCAGCGGGGTGCGGGCGGCCGCAACCGGCAGTACCGCCGCGGTGAACTGGGACGCGTGCACCAAGGCCGAAGTCGCCGGGGTACCTGCCGATCAGGTGCAGCAGTACAGCTGCGCGCGGTACCGGGTGCCGATCGACCACGACGACGCCTCTCTGGGCACGATCGACCTCGCGCTCATGAAGCGGGCCGCGAAGGTGCCGGGCCGGCGGATCGGGTCGCTGTTCCTCAACCCGGGCGGTCCCGGCGGGTCCGGCCTGGGCATGCCCAAACGCGGTGCCAAGTACTTCCAGCCGCAGGTGCTGGACCGCTTCGACCTGATCGGGTTCGACCCGCGCGGAGTCGGCGCCAGCAACCCGTTGCGCTGCTTTACCACCGCCGAGGACGCCCACGACGTGAAACTCGGGCAGATCCCGGTCCCGATCTCCCGTGCGGAGATCTCCGCTGCCATGGCGTCCTTCCGGGACTACGGCGAGTTCTGCCGCCGCAACGCGGGCACGCTGCTCGACCACATGTCCACCCGGGACGTCGTGCGCGATCTCGACACGCTGCGCGCCGCGGTGGGGGACAAGCAGCTGAGCTTTGCCGGCTTCTCCTACGGCACGCTGATCGGGGCCACCTACGCCGCGATGTTCCCGCAGCAGACCCGGGCCATCGTCATCGACGGCAACGTCGACCCGGACCTGCGTACGAACGACGGCGTGACTTACGACATCGCGCGGGCGCAGGGTTTCGAAATCGCCCTGGACGGTTTCCTGAAGCGTTGCGCCCAGGCGGGCAAGGCGTGCGCGTTCGGCTCGGGCGACCCGCGGGCGAAGTTCGACGAACTGCGTGACCACCTGCGCGGCGAGCCGATCACCCTGCCCGGCGGTGCGCGGTTCGACCTCGGCGCGCTGACCGACACGACTTCGGGCGCGCTGTACTCGCCGGACCGATTCCCCAGCTTGGCCCAGGTTCTGCAGCAGGCCTACGACGTGCTGCACCCGACCGTGCAGAGCCAGAAGCAGCGCAATCCGGACGTGAAACCCCTCATCGCCGCACTACGCGCCCAGAACACCCACGCGGACACGCACCCGGACAGCCCGTACACCGCCGACGACTCCTACTACGGCGTGAACTGCGCGGACAAGCCGATGGGCATCGGGCCGAACCAGGTGCCGGGGATCGCGGCCAAAGCGGAGCGGCAATCGCCGACCTTCGGGCGTGGGCAGGTGTTCACCGACATCGCGGCCTGCTCGACCTGGCCGTCGGCGAAGACCTCCGACCCGTATCGCGGGCCGTGGCAGGCGCACACCGCCAACCCGGTGCTGGTCGTGAGCAATTTCTACGACCCGGCCACCCAGTACCGGTTCGGCCGGCGGATGGCCGCCGAGCTGGGCAATTCGCGGCTGCTTTCGGTGGACGCGTTCGGCCACTGCATCCTCGGCGACGCGAAGGGCGTGGACGAGGCGGCCACGGCTTACCTGATCGAGCTGAAGGTGCCCGCGGACGGCCAGGTCTTCCAGCCGGACACGCAGCCGTTCGGCACCCCCGAACGGACCTGAACCGCCCGCCCTTCGGACGGAAAACCGGGCATAACGGCACACCCCTCTTGTCAGGTGCGGACGAACCCGTGAAAGTGTCCGCCAGTTGTTCACCCGAGGGGAGTTGACGTGCGGCGGTGGGCGGTCCGGTATGCAGGTGCCGCCGCTTTTGTCGCCGCCGTCTCCGGCTGTGCGGAAGGCCGATCCGATCGAGGTGACGCGGGCGGCGTGCGGCGCGGGCTGGGCCGCGCCGCACGCCGGCGGCGCTGACCCCCCAAAAGCTGTGAAGGGTCCCATCA
>NZ_QZFV01000144.1:0-17975 GCF_003600245.1 Amycolatopsis panacis | reverse complement strand
CGGACTCTGAGTCTGTGAAGGGTCCCTTCACGGACCCGAAACCGGTCCGGCGCACGCCACGAGGTGGTCGCACACACCTCCGCATCGCCCACTGCCGGGTCCCCGACCAACTTTGCCGACACCCTGGCCCCAGAGTCCGTGAAGGGCACCTTCACAGCCTTGGGACGGAGGGTGGGCCGGGTGGTCAGAGCTGGTTGACGTGGAGTACGCGGACGACGGCGCTGCCTGCCTCGTCCGAGGCGGCGAGGTCGATTTCCGCGCTGATGCCCCAGTCGTGGTCGCCCGCGGGGTCGTCGAAGATCTGCCGCACCCGCCACAGTTCGGGCTCCCGCTCGATGAGCAGCAGCGCCGGGCCGCGGGCGTCCGGGCCGATGCCCAGCGTTTCGTGCTCGTCGAAGTAGTCCTCGATGGCGTCTTCCCAGGCGTCCGCGTCCCAGCCGGACGCCGCGTCCAGCTCGCCGAGCGCGTCATAGGCACGGCGCGAGGCCAGCTCGACCCGGCGGAAAAGCTCGTTGCGCACCAGTACCCGGAACGCTCGCTCGTTGCGCGTGACCGCGGGCGGTTCGGGGGGCGGGCGGTGTGACACGGGGCCTTCGTCTTCCGGGTGCCGCAACGCTTCCCACTCGTCGAGCAGGCTCGAATCGACCTGCCGGACCAGCTCGCCGAGCCATTCGATGAGATCCTGCAACGGTTCGGTCTTCGCCTCGTCGGGCACGGTGTGCCGCAGCGCGTCGTAGGTGTCCGCGAGATAACGCAGCACCAGGCCTTCGGAGCGGGCAAGCTGGTAGAAGCCCACGAACTCGACGAAGTTCATCGCGCGCTCGTACATGTCGCGCACCACGGATTTCGGTGACAGCTCGTAGTCCGCCACCCATGGATGCCCCTGCCGATACGCACCGTACGCGCCGGAAAGCAGCTCCTCCAACGGCTTCGGGTAGGTGACCTCCTCCAGCAGCTCCATCCGCTCGTCGTACTCGATACCCTCGGCCTTCATCGCCTGCACGGCCTCGCCGCGGGCCTTGAACTGCTGCTGCGACAGCACCGTCCGCGGATCGTCCACAGTGGATTCCACAATGGACACCACATCCAGCGGGTAGGACGGCGACTCGGCGTCCAGCAGCTCGATCGCGGCCAGCGCGAACGGCGACAACGGCTGGTTGAGCGCGAAATCGAACTGCAGGTCCACGGTCAGCCGCACGATCCGCCCGTCGGCGTCCGGTTCGGACAGTCGCTCCACCACCCCGGCGGCCAGCAGCGAACGGTAGATCTCGATCGCCCGCAGGATCAGCTTCCGCTGCGCCGGCCGGTCCGCGTGGTTGTCCTCCAGCAGGTGCCGCATCGCGTCGAAAGCGTTGCCCGGCCGGGAAATCACGTTCAGCAGCATGGAGTGGCTGACGCGGAAGCTGGAGGTGAGCGGCTCCGGCTCGGCCGCGATCAGCCGGTCGAAGGTGCTCTCGGTCCAGTTCACGAACCCTTCGGGCGCCTTCTTCCGGACGATCTTCTTTTTCTTCTTCGGATCGTCGCCCGCCTTCTCCAGCGCCTTGGCGTTCTCCACCACGTGGTCCGGGGCCTGCACCACGACGTAGCCGTCGGTGTCGTAGCCCGCGCGGCCGGCCCGCCCGGCGATCTGGTGGAACTCGCGGGCCTTCAGATGCCGCTGGCGCACCCCGTCGTACTTGGTCAGCGCGGAGAAGACCACTGTCCGGATCGGCACGTTGATCCCGACGCCCAGGGTGTCCGTCCCGCAGATCACCTTGAGCAGCCCCGACTGCGCGAGCGTCTCCACCAGCCGCCGATACTTCGGCAGCATGCCCGCGTGGTGCACGCCGATGCCGTGCCGCACGAGCCGGGACAGCGTCTTGCCGAAGCCCGCGGCGAACCGGAAATCGCCGATCAGCTCGGCGATGGCGTCCTTCTCCGCACGCGTGGTCACGTTGATGCTCATCAGCGTCTGCGCGCGCTCGATGGCCGCGGCCTGCGAGAAATGCACCACGTACACCGGAGCCTGGCCGCCGTGCAGCAGCTCGGACATCGTCTCGTGCAGCGGCGTGATCGCGTAGCGGTAGGTCAGCGGGACCGGCCGCTGCGCCGAGGTGACCACGGCGGTGGCCCGCCCGGTCCGGCGGGTCAGGTCCTTCTCGAAGAACGAGACGTCGCCGAGCGTGGCCGACATCAGCACGAACTGCGCCTTGGGCAGCTCGATCAGCGGTACCTGCCAGGCCCAGCCGCGGTCCGGCTCGGAGTAGAAGTGGAACTCGTCCGCCACGACCTGGCCGACCGGCGCCTCGGCACCGTCGCGCAACGCGATGTTCGCCAGGATTTCCGCCGTGCAGCAGATGATCGGCGCTTCGGCGTTGACGCTCGAATCACCGGTCTGCATACCCACCTGATCGGCCCCGAAGATCTCGATCAGCTGGAAGAACTTCTCCGAGACCAGCGCCTTGATCGGCGCCGTGTAGTAGCTGCGCCGGCCGTGCGCCAGCGCGGTGAAATGCGCACCGACCGCGACCAGGCTTTTCCCCGAGCCGGTGGGCGTCGAGAGGATCACGTTGGCGCCGGAGACGACTTCGATCAGCGCCTCCTCCTGCGCCGGGTACAACTCGATCCCCCGTTCGGCTGTCCAGGTGGAGAAGGCTTCGAAGAGGGCGTCCGGGTCCGGATCCGCAGGCAGGAGGTCTGTGAGTGTCATCGCGGGACCCATCGTGCCATCCCGCGGCCCGAAGATGCGCGGGGGAGATCGCGGCTGCTTGCCCCAACCCGTAGGCTTCGCGGTACCGCGCACCGGCCGGGGGACCGGCGGCCGGGCGTGCACACGGGCGGTACTCGCGGAGGATTCGGCAATGGCACAGGACATCATCCCGATCGAACTCGGGCTGCCGCAGGGCGACGTGGTCACCCTCTGGGCCCCCCGCTGGCGGGAGGACGGCGAGGAGTGGGAAGCCTTCCTCGGCGACGAGGACGACCTGTACGCCTTCCCGGACGCCGCGCACCTGGCGGCCTTCGTCCGCACCGCCGAGCAGCACGACCTGCTCGACCACCCGGCGTGGGACGCGGTCCCGGCGCTGAACGTGCCGGAGCTGATCCCGGACGACGACCACTCCTACGACCTGGTCGGCGTGCCGGAGCTGGTCGCCGAGGAGCCGGACTCGTGGACCATCGGCGAGCTGGCCGAGATCGTCGGCATCGTGCGCTCGCTCGCGGACGTCTGCGAGCTGGAGGACGTGCACGAGGTGCTCGACGCCTACGAGGGCTTCTCGCTGCTGGAGCAGGGCAGGCTGCCGTTCACCGGGCGTGAGGGCGAAGCGCTGTGGAACGACCTGTCGAAGGCCGTCTCCGAGAAGTGGGACGTGGTGCTCGACGCGATCGACGGGCTGGTCACCGTCCCCGACGTGGACGCCGCGGTGCTGGAGCAGACCGCCGAGGAACTGGCCGCCTTCCACGAGGAGTCCGCCGAGGCGGAGGCCGACGCCGAGGACGGCGGCCCGGAGGACCTCGAGGCGGTGGACGCCGAGGACGGCGACGACGCCGAGGACGAGCCGGTCGGCTTCTGGGGCGAAGTCGGCATCGACCCGATCAAGATCGTCACCGCCGGCGCGGAGTACTACACGCTGCGCTGCTACCTCGACGACCAGCCGGTCTTCCTCGGCAGCGAGGGCGAGATCGACGTGTTCACCTCGGCGAAGGCACTGCTGGCCGCGATCACCGAAGGCACCGAGCTGTCCGGCACCGAGCTGTCCGACGTGTCCACTTGGGACGAAGTGCGGGAGAAGGCCGCCGCGGGCGAGCTGGAACTCGAGGTCGACCCGGACAACACCTACGTGCTCAACGGGCTGGACGAGGACATCGCCGAAGGTCCCGAGGCGATCGACCCGACCCAGCTGGAGCTCGCCGTCGAGTTGCTCACCGACGCGGCCGAGTGGGCCGACGACGGTACCGTCGAGTCCGCGCTGGCGGCCAACGAGAGCCTCGGCTGGCTGGTGTCGTTCGTGCTCCGCCCGGACCCGAGCCGGCTTGAGCCGAGCGCGCCGTTCGACACCGAGCAGAGCGCGTGGCGCAAGCTCGTCGAGGCCTTCGAAAACCGCCTCACCGTGCTCTGACCCCGTGCGACTGTGAAGGGCACCTTCACGGACTCTGCGTCCGTGAAGGTGCCCTTCACTGCTTTGCGGCGGCCTCCGCCCGCACGAGCAACGCGACCACGATCGCCAGCGCCGCGGGCAGCAGCATCGCCGTCTGGAAACCCCAGTGCGCGGCCAGCGGCGGCAGGCCCAGCGCGGCCACCCCGACGCCGAGCGGCTGCGCCGTCTGCCGGATCCCCATCGCCACGCCACGCTCGGACTTCGCGAACCAGCCCAACACGACCCGGCCACTCGCCGCGTTCACCGAAGCCGTGCACGCTCCGGCAAGCAGGAAGAGTCCGAAGAGTAATCCAACCGAGTGGTTCCCCACGGCGGCGTACACCAAGAGTAACCCCGAGACACCCAGCCCGAGCGCCATGATGAGCCGCTCTCCGTAACGGTCCGCAGCCGCGCCCCAGGCGATCAGGGTCAGCAACAGCCCGATACTCGGCGCGGCGACCACCGTGCCCGCCTGCGCCAGCGTGAGCCCGTCGGCCGCGCGCATGGCGGGCACGAGAAAAAGGCAGGCCGTAGAGGAAGGAACAGCTCGCGGTCTGCGCGGCGAGCCCGAGCGCGAGGATGAACCACCTGCGCGCACCAGCCTTTTCCCGTCCCTGTCGTCCGGCCGCGACCTGCGCCATCTCGTCCGCCGTCTTATTATATGAGAAGTACTTCTTACATGGTGAACGTGAGGTGGGCACGCTGAGCAACGCAACCAACCGCCCGGGCTCAGGCCAGCGCGGCGTACCCGGGTTTGACCACCTTCTCGATCAGCTCCAGCCGCGCATCGAAATCGAGGAACGCGGATTTCATGGCATTGATGGTGAACCAGCGCAGATCGGCGAGGCCGAACCCGAAGGTCTCGGCCAGCGCGGCGAATTCACTGGTCATCGTGCAACCGCTCATCAGCCGGTTGTCGGTGTTCACCGTCACCCGGAAGCGCAGCCGGGCGAGCAGCCCGATCGGGTGCTCGCCCAGTGATCGCACGGTTCCGGTCTGCACGTTCGAGGAAGGGCAGATCTCCAACGGGATGCGGCGGTCCCGGACGTAGCTCGCCAACCGTCCAAGATGGACCTCGCCGTCCGGTCCGGTGGTCAGATCCTCGGCGATGCGCACGCCGTGACCGAGCCGCTCCGCCCCGCAGAATTGAATCGCCTCGTGAATGGAGGGCAGGCCGAATGCCTCGCCGGCGTGAATGGTGAAATGCGCATTGTTGCGGCGCAGGTATTCGAATGCGTCGAGATTGCGGCTCGGCGGGAAACCGTCCTCCGGCCCGGCGATGTCGAAGCCGGCCACCCCGGCGTCGCGGTGGCGCACCACCAGCTCGGCGATCTCCCGCGCGCGGGCGTGCTGGCGCATCGCGCAGAGCAACGTGCCGATCCGGATCCGGCCCCCCGCGGCGACCACGCGCCGTGTTCCCTCGGCGAACCCGGCCTGGACCGCTTCGACCACTGCATCGAGTGAAAGGCCACGGGCCACGAACAGCTCCGGCGCGTATCGCAGCTCGGCGTAGGCCACCCCGTCCGCGGCCAGATCCTCCACCGCCTCGGCGGCGACCCTGACCAGCGCCTCCTCGGTCTGCATCACCGCGCAGGTGTGCGCGAACGTCTCCAGGTAGGACACCAGCGAGCCGGAATCGGCCGCGGCCCGGAACCAGCGGCCCAGCTCACCGGGATCAGTGGCCGGCAGGTCGCGATAGCCCACCTCCTCGGCCAGCTCGGCGACGGTGCCCGGGCGGAGGCCGCCGTCGAGGTGATCGTGCAGCAGGACCTTGGGTGCGCGGCGCAGGATCTCGGCGCTCAGCGGGGTTACGTCCGACATCATCCAACGGTAGCCTCGCTGTCATTCCCCTACCTGGCCCTAACTCCACCGGTGCGAACACCCTGCGCGCACGGCTGCCGGAGAGGAATCGGCCATCCGGGTAGCCGGGTCGTTAAAGGGTCTTCGCGGGGGCCATACCGACAGCAGTTTTCTTCTCGATAAGCTTCCGCCCAGTCCCTTCCATTTTTCCCCGCCGACGAAGGACACCGCAGTGACCACTGACAACCACATTGCCGCTCCGTCCTTCGACCGGATGCGCAACATGCTGGTGCGCGCGGCCGAGGTGCGTGAGAGCGAGCAGCAGCAGATCTTCGACGCGCTCGACGACATCTACGCCCGGCTGGCACCGGTGGACTCGCTCGGCGCGGTGCGCAAGCGGCTGTCCGAGATGCCCGACCGCACCGAGGTCGGCGTGCTCGCCGAGCGGCTCGACGAGGCGATGACCCGCCTGGAGGCCCAGGACACCGCCCTCGCCGCGATCACGCACGCGGTGGAGAGCATCGTCGACAAGCTGGCCAAGCCGTTCGCACAGCTGGACGGCCGGCTGGACGGCGTGGCCGCGCGCTTCGAGGGCGTGGCCGGCCGGATGGACGGGCTCGAGGACAAACTGCAGAACATCCACCGCCGGCTCGACGAGCTGGGCGGGCACCTGGACAAGCAGGACGCGAAGCTGGACGCCATCCCGCAGACCACCCAGGGCCCGCTGCGCGAGCGCATCGAGCTGACCGAGGCGACGCTGCGCGAGCGCATCGAGACCGCCGACCAGGAGCTGCGCTCCCGGGTGGACGAACTCGACCGGGCGACCAAGGAGCGCATCTCGGCCGGCACCGAGTCGCTGAAGACCGCCGTGACCGAGACCGGCGAGATGATCGACCCGGCCGACCGGCTGGACAAGCTCGGCACCCGGCTGGACACGGTCACCGAACGGCTCGACGAGCTGGGCACCCGTCTCGACAAGGTCGAGGACGGGGTGACCGGCAGGCTCGGCGATCTGGACGGCTCGCTGCGCAGCGGCCTGTCGAAGGTCGAGGGCACCCTGGCCAAGCAGCCGGACACCGATTCGGTCGACTCGATGGTGCGCCGCAGCAACGAGGAGTCCGTGCGTCGCATCGGCGGTCAGCTGGACGAGGCCATGGCCACCTTCGCGGAGCTGATGCTCGGCGGCGGCCCGGCCGTACAGCAGATCGCCCCGCCGCCGCCGGCCCCGCGCCAGCCGCGCCGCACCCCGCGCAACGGCCGCTCCCCCAAGGCCGCCGACGCGAAGGCGAAGAACAACGGCTCGGCCGACGCGGAGACCGCTGACAACGCGTGACCCGGACACATCGACGCCCCTCTCGCCGCCACCGAGCCCCGGACTAGGCGCTGGCCGAACCCGAACCGGCCCCTGAGGTGCTACCCACACCGAAGCCGCGCAGCGGCAAGAGCTGAGCATGACGAGAGCCCCCGTCTCCTGCACACGCAGGGTCGGGGGTCTTCCGTATGTCGGGCTACTCCCCCTCTCGCACCTTCGAGAGCAGGGCTTGCCACCCCTCGGGTGAGAGCGTGAAGTACCCGCCTTGCGGGTCCTTGGAATCGCGCACGGCCACGACCTCGTCCTGCATCGCGACCTCCACGCAGTTCGCCTCACCGCCCGAGCTATAGCTGGACTTCCGCCATACGGCCTTGCCCGGATCGAACGTCACTGTCACCTACCTACCTCAGCCTGGCTCGTGCCTCCACGAGCAGTCGAAGTGTCCCACTCTCGTCCTTCGCATTGACGGTCAGCGACTTGCAGGCCATCTCGTAGGCGGTGAGCTGCGACGGGTCCGGACGGCACTCACCTCGCGTGAGGTCTTCCAGGTCGACTCACTTCGACTCCTGTCCGCCGACCTCCAGCGTCAGGAGCACGAAACCCATGCCCAGCGCGGCGTGTGCGCCAACGTCGTCCGGCAAGATCCGGACAGTCACGTTCGGCGGCTCAGCGACCTCTTCCAGATACGCCAGCTGCTCGTCAAGCACTTCGGAACCGCCGGCCTCACGCCGCGTGGCGGCTTGGCCCAGCACCAAGTGCACGCGCGGTCCGTCCGGCCGGCGCAGCAGCTCTGCACGGCGCATCCGGGCGACCACGACTTCAGGTACATCGCCGGCCGCGACGACCTGGGAGGTCGAGACCACCGCACGCGCGTACGCCTCGATCTGGAACAGGCCGGGCACGAGGAGTTGCTGGTGGAACTCCAGCGAGGTCGCTTCGCGCTCCAGGCCGACGTACTGCCGCGACCAGTCAGCAACCTTGCCGGAGCTGTTCCTGCGCCGGGCGAGCGCAGCCACGACACGGATCTGCTCCAGCGCGTCGGAGTCGGCGGAGTAGATGCTGAGAATCGGACGGGCTCAACCACCGGTTCGAGCGAGCGCTGTTCGAGCCGGGTGCCGAAGTGTTCTGGCCGAAGCGCGAGTAGCCAGCAGATGCCCCGGCGCATGACGTTCGCCGATGAGCAGTCCAAAAGAACTGGGGCCGCGCGCCCTGCGTGAAGCACGTCTGACGCGAACTGGGGCGTCCGCGAGCTTGGGCCGGCGGATAGGGGTGGGGCCAGCCCTCCTGTCCAACTGGGCGGCGGCTTGAGCCCCCCGGACGAGCTTGGACGGGGTCAACACCCCAAAGGGGTCACACAATTTGCTTAGTATGTCGGCACGGGTGCTGGCGTTCCGCGAGTCTTAGCCTCAGCGGTCAGATGGCATCCCGTACGGACGGTAAGCCCAGTATTGACGGCAGAGCCGAACGTAACTTCCGAGCCGGCGGGGGACCGAAAGGTCACATAGTGATCCGCCGACTGGTTCTTCACGACGATTGGCCCGGAATCAAAGCCGTAGGATCGAAGAATGGTGTCAACCGCCGCCTGAACCGTGCCCCATTGCGCATCGGGTACTTTTCCCTCGGCCAACCAGTTGGCCAGACTCTTTACTTCGGCATCATCCTTTCGGAGACTGGCGTTCACTGCCGAAAATTCGTTTCCGCAAGAAGCTGAAGTCATCGGGTTCACCAATGTCCATTTTAGCACCGGAACGATTTCCGCTACCTTGGCACGAATCTTCGCGTACATGTCTTCATACTGAGCGACGACCTGGTCGATGTCGGGGCGTTTCATCAATTCGTTGAACTGCTGTTCCTTTTGGCTCACAGTGGTCTCCGGAGGAACATCGGGGCCGCACGCGCTCACTGCCAAGGTCATGCATACGGCGACAGCGATCAAAGTAAGGGTGCGTTTCATTGACTGCCGGTTTGCTTTCTTTATCATGGGAGCGGCGGCGGTTGAGGGTCACGACCTGGGGGCGCCGGAATGGGCCGACCTGGCGCGGGAGGCGGAGTAGGAACTTCCCACGGCTGCACGTGTCGCACGGCGAGATCCGGCTTTCCAGCAACTACGCTGGCCATGTTGTACTGACTGGTGGAATTATTGTCCAGGTATTGACCATGCTCATGAGTCGCATGAAGTGACTGCCCGCCTGCTCCGGTCGAGTCGCCCGTCGACAACTGCTCGACACTCGCAACCAATCCGCCAGAGATACCTTGATACGGCGACGTCCCAAAGTTATGCGCGATATCCAGACGTGGAACAGGATCTCGATCTGACCATTCGGAAAAAATATGCCCTTGGGGGACTTTGAGGTCGCTCGGCGTCTGCATGTCAAGACCGGGAGACCCGAATACCACGGCATCATGAACAGGTGTCGCCTGTTGCAGCGCGATCCCGGTTGTAAGGCTACCATAGGAGTGACCAAGTGCAGTCAAGTGCAGCGGCTGGTTTTGAATATCGTGATATGCGCCGATCCCGTCGAGGAATCCATCGAGCTTGCGTGCACCAATCTTGGCAAGATTGTCATTCCCTACAGACAGATCAGGGTTGAGCACATCTGAAGTTTGCGGTGCTTCGTACCCGATCCAGGTCACCGCTGCAACACTACCCCGATCACCGTAAATATTTGAAATACCCTGGGATTGAGTGAGCAAATTCTGCATGTCACTGTCATAGCCTTTGAGGCTTCTGTCGACAGTGGAAGTAAACCCTGGAGTGAATACCGCGACATGCTTTGCGGTGTCGACGTTGCCAACTGCTATTGCAGCCTTGACTCGTTCGCCTGATGTATCCAAGGTCAACAGCTGGCGATCCCCTTTCGCCATTGTTGCATCGATGGAATCCAGTGAATTCAACTTCGCTTCTATTTTTTGCCACTCGCCGATTGCGTTGGACATCAATCCCGGTGGTGGGTACGGCATTCCCTTGATCTGATCGATGGAGCTCTGAGCGGCCGCGAGTTGGCGTTGGAGGTCGGCTCGTTCGGCGGGCATCCGGGCAATGTTTGCCTGGGAGCGAACAGCGCCTGGGAGTCCGTCAAGGTTGCCGAGCCAGTCCGGGTGGTCGCGCAGGAGAATGGCTTGTCCGGCGGGTGAGAGGGAGTTCCACCAGCCGGCGTTCTGGCTGGGTGTGCCGTCCTTCGGTGACTCCAACAGGGTGAGGCCAGGATCCAGGGCGCCGTCTGCGGCTGCGGCGGTGACGGTGGTTTCGTCGCCTGTACCGAAGTCGCCGGCTTCCGCGCGCTTGAGGACCGAGGCAAGGTCGTTGTCGATGTCCTCGGCCGTGCGCAGGGCCTGGGCGATGGCCTCGCCGACCTCGGTCCGGGCGCGGGCGCGGTCTTCCGGGTGCAGCTCCGCGGGTGCTTTGCCCTCGGGGTAGAGGTCATTGACCGTGCCGTTGCCGGCAATCTCATAGCCGTATTTACGGGCGAGTTCTTCGGCGTTGGCGACGGCGTGCTGAACACCGCTGATCGCGTCGGCGGCTTGCCCGATGGACTTGCTGACGATGCTCGCTCCGGCCGCCATCTTGCCGATGCGGAACATCAGGCCCTCGTGCGTCGATCCCGCGTTGCGGGCGGCCGGACCGGCCCAGCCCTCGACCGGGAACACCTTGCCGTAGTCATCGCCCGAGTGAGTCAGGACCTGAAGCCGCTGCTGCACGATGCGGAAAATCTCGTCCAGCTGCCCGACGTTCCACCGCTTCACGTCGGAGACGCTGACCATCAGCGTGGCCCACGGAGCTTGCCCGCGTCGGACGTGGTGTCGGCTGCGACATGATCCCCGGCCTCATAGGTGTCGGCGGCCTCGGCCAGATCTGCGCCATACTGGTCCGCCTCGGTGCACCATGTCGTGAAAGACGTCTGCCACCAGTTGCTGAACGAAGAGGCCGCGCCTGCCGCATTCCCACCGGGCAAAGCAGCCGCCAGCCCGCCGACCGGTCCACCACAGTCCGCTCCGCGTAACTCGCCCGTCGTGTCACCGGCAACCTTCCCCGCCGCACGTAAGGCCTCAGGCACCGTCCGAAATCCCACCGTGTCCCCTCCCGAATTCACTTGATAACACTACGGGAGGGGACGCCGGAGACTCAACGGCTCAGGCCACAGTCACAGGGACCCACCCGGGCATCCCGGGCACGTCTACTCAGACGCGATAGGTAGAACTACTCAGGCCACATGCTCACGAGCCTGAATGGTGATCCATTCCGTGTTGCCTGGCAGGTCCGGCCGCATCTGTGCAGCGATTTCCTCCAGCATCGCGGCAAACTGTGTCGCGGCCTTCGGCGGAACCGGTCCCGCATCAATCGCCACACGGAGCTTCGCGGCAGTATCAGCGATCGATGCGGAGCCTGTCGGCAAGCTTCAGCAGGTTGACGTTGCGAAGCCCGCGCTCAACCTGGCTGACGAACGTCCAGTGCCAGCGCGCCTCGCAGGCCGGATCCTCCTGACTCTGGCCCGCCGCCTCTCGATGCGCTCGGGACATGCGACGCACTCACCGCCGGCCAGATCAAGACCGACGCGGGGCACGCCGCAACCGGCCAGCCGGACACTCTGCCCATCGGCACGTTGTGCAACTGGTTCAACACCGCCGGAGCCAACCTCGCCGTCTACTTCACGAACAAGCTGCACGAGGGCCTGAGCCCGTACTACGATCAGACCCGCAAGCAGATGAAGCGGTTCGACATGCTGCCGCCCATCCGGGGCTACCCGGCCATCGCGTACTCAGACAAGCCCGGCCCGGTCCCGTCGTTCTGCCAGGTCGCCGTCGGCGTAGCCGACACCGCAGACTTCGTGGTCGGGGTGCACGTGGGCGACAAGAGCACCGCCGACGCCTGCCCGGTCGCTACTCAGATTGCCCGGCAAGTGCTGGGCAATCTCAAGCAGAAGGCGGGCAACTGACTCTTTCACCACGTGCGACCATTGGCAGGGCCCCCTCCATGGTGCCGGTTCCGCCCAGAACGACGAAATAGCCCCGCCCCAGGCGGGGCCTATGTCTGCTCAGCCGGACGAAGCTGCCAGGCTCAGGCCCGCGCGGTGTCCAGCACGATCCCGCGCGCGGTCGGAACCGCTGAAGCCACCGTGTACGCACCGGAAAGCGCCTCCAGCGCGGCAGGCAGCGCATCCGGGGTATCCGTGTGCAACTCCAGCAACGGTTCCCCGGCCACAACCTCGTCGCCGAGAGTCGCGTGGCAGAGCACGCCCGCGGCGGCTTGAACCGGATCTCCCTTCCTCGCCCGCCCCGCGCCGAGACGCCAAGCTGCCACGCCGACCGCGTAAGCGTCCAGCGAAGCGAGCACACCCGACTCCGGCGCCGGGACCACGTGTACGTGCTGTGGTTTCGGCAGCGGCGCCGACGGGTCGCCGCCTTGGGCGGTGATCATCCGCGCCCACGTCTCGTACGCCGCGCCGGAGGCCAGTACGGCCGCTGGGTCCGCCGAGATCCCGGCCAGCGCCAGCATTTCCCCCGCCAGCGCGACGGTCAGCTCCACCACGTCGGCGGGGCCGCCGCCCTGCAGGACCTCCACCGCTTCGGCGACCTCCACCGCGTTCCCGACCGCACGGCCGAGCGGCACGTTCATGTCGGTGATCAGCGCCGTGCAGGAAACGCCGTGCGCGCTGCCGATGCCGACGAGGGTGTGCGCAAGCCGCCGAGCGTCGTCGACAGTCTTCATGAACGCGCCGGACCCCGCCTTCACATCCAGCACCAGTCCTGACGCGCCTTCGGCGATCTTCTTGCTCATGATGGAACTGGCGATCAGCGGGATCGACTCGACCGTGCCGGTCACGTCTCGCAGGGCGTACAGCTTCCTGTCCGCCGGCGCCAGCCCTTCGGTGGCCGCGCATACGACCGCGCCCACCGACTCCAGCTGTACGGCGATCTCCTCCGGGGACAACGCCGCGCGCCAGCCGGGGATCGACTCCAGCTTGTCCAGCGTGCCCCCGGTGTGCCCGAGGCCCCGGCCGGACAGCTGCGGCACCGCGGCACCGCACGCGGCAACCAGCGGGGCCAGCGGCAAGGTGATCTTGTCGCCGACACCGCCGGTCGAATGCTTGTCCACGGTCGGGCGCGAGACCTTCAGCGACAACCGGCTGCCCGAGCCGACCATCGCGCCGGTCCAGCGCTCGATCTCCGCGTCGTCCATGCCGCGCAGGAAGATCGCCATGGCCAGCGCGGCCATCTGCTCCTCGGCGACCACACCGCGGGTGTAGGCGTCGACGACCCAGTCGATCTGCTCGTCGCTCAGCCGCCGCCCGTCCCGCTTGGCACGGATGACATCAACAGCAAAGGGGCTCACGGCAGATCCTCAGGACCAAACGCGTCCGGCAGCACCTCGGACATCGGCAGCACCCCACGCGGGGTGTCGACCAGACACGACGAGCCGCCGAGTTCGAACAGGATCTGCCGGCAACGGCCGCACGGCATCAGCAGCTCGCCTTCGCCACCGCGGCAAGCCACCGCGACCAACCGTCCGCCGCCGGACAACCGCAGCTGCCCGGCCATCGTGCACTCCGCACACAACCCGAGCCCGTACGAAGCGTTCTCGACGTTGCAGCCGGTCACATGCCGACCGTCGTCCACAATGGCCGCGACGCCGACATGAAGGCCCGAATACGGCGCGTATGCATACGAAGCAGCCGACACCGCTTCGGCGCGCAGGGCTTCCCAGTCCACTTCGGACACTAGTCGCCCTCCCCTCTTCGGTAGAGCGCGCCGTCGGCCTTGGGCGGACGTAGTCGTTGCGACGCAACGGCGAGCACGATCAGCGTGACGAAGTGCGCCGTATACGGGATCAGGTCGCTCGGCAGCGTGTCGTTGGTCCAGTAGATCGTGTACAGGATCCCTGCTCCTACGACGCCGAGCCCAGCGGCGATCCAGCGCCGCCGGAACAACTGCACGATCACGATGATCGCGAGCAGCAACACCGTGCCGTACAACAGAGCCAGCACCGCCTCGCCGCCACCGGCGAGCTGAAGCCCGTCCGCGTAACCGAACAGCGCGGCGCCACCGAGCAGACCACCGGGCCGCCAGTTGCCGAAGATCATCGCGGCGAGACCGATGTACCCACGGCCGTTCGTCTGGTTCTCCAGGTAATCCGCACCACCCTTGAGCAGAACCAGCGACGCACCACCCATACCCGCGAGCGCGCCGGAAATCAGGACGCCGACGTACTTGTAGCGGTACACGTTCACACCGAGGGACTCCGCGGCCACCGGATTCTCACCGCAGGAACGCAGACGCAGGCCGAACCTCGTGCGCCAGAGCACCCAGTAACTCAACGGCACGAGCACGATCGCGATCATGGTCAGCGGCGCGACCCCCGTGACCAGACCCTTGAGAATGCCCGCGACGTCGGACAGCCCGACCCGCTGCTGGTCCTCCATCGAGCCGAGCCAGTCGGAAAGACCGGCCGCCGAGTAGGTGTCGAACTTCGGCACCGGCGGCGACTGCCTCGGGTTGCCCGACAGGGGCTCGAAGATCAGGTTCGCCAGGTACTTCGCGACGCCGAGGCCGAGCAGGTTGATCGCGACACCGGAGACGATGTGGTTGACCCGGAAGGTCACCGTCGCCACCGCGTGCAGCAGCCCGCCCAGCGCGCCGAAGCCGATCGCGGCCAGCAGCCCGATCCACACACCGCCGTAGTAGGCACCCCAGGCCGCGCCCCAGGTACCGAGGATCATCATGCCTTCGAGGCCGATGTTGATCACGCCGGCGCGCTCGGCCCACAGCCCGCCGAGGGCACACAACAGGATCGGCAGCGCGAGGCGCAACGCGGTGGACGTCGTGTTGCTCGACGTCAGCGACGAGACACCGGTGCTGTAGGAAGCCGCCGACATCACTCCGATCGCGACGACCGCCCAGATCACCCCGCGCAGCCAGCCGGGGATCCGCTTGCGCTGATGCGGCACCGGCACCGGCATCGGCATGCCGGACTCCGGGCCGGGCCGGGCAGACTCCGTCGTGGTGGTCACACCGCACCGCCTTCCGCGACCGAGGAACCCTTACCGGCCAACGCGCGTCCCACGCGCCGCTGTTCGGCGGCGAGATCGGCGCGGCGCACGATCTCGTACGCGACGACGACCGACAGCACGATGATGCCCTGCATGATCGTCGCGATCTCCTTGGACACGTTGATCTGCTCCAGCGACACCGCCGAGGTGTCCAGGAACGCCCACAGCAGCGCGCCGAGCGCGATGCCACCCGGGTGGTTACGGCCGAGCAGCGCCACCGCGATGCCGGTGAAGCCGTACATCTGCGTGGCGGTGATGCCGTAGGTGTAGTCACGGCCGAGAAGCTCCGGCATGGCGACCAGACCTGCCACCGCACCGGAGAGCAGCATCGCGATCAGCGTCATCTTCTTCGCGCTGACACCACCGGCCGCGGCCGCCGTGGCCGACTCACCACTCGCCTTGAGTTCGAAGCCGAACCGCGTGCGGTTGAGCATGAACCAGTAGGCGACGCCGATCACGAGCGCGATGAGCACGAAGCCGAACAGCGTGCCCGAGCCGACCGGGATGCCCGGGATCCGCCCGGACGGCGCGATCACCCGTGTGCCGATGTTGTTGCCGGTCTGCACGCCGAACTGATCGGCGTTGACCAGGAACGCGATGATGCCCGCCACGATCGAGTTCAGCATGATCGTGGAAATGACCTCGCTGACCCCGCGGGTCACCTTCAGCACCGCCGGGATCGTCGCGTACAACGCGCCGGACAGCAGGGCGACCAGCAGGATCACGATGACGTGGAGGACCGGCGGCAGCTTCAGTGCGCCACCGACGATCGCGGCGACCACCGCGGCGAACCGGTACTGGCCTTCGACCCCGATGTTGAACAGGTTCATCTGGAAGCCGATGGCCACCGCGAGACCGGACAGGTAGTACACGCAGCCGAGGTTCACCGTGTCGACCGCGGTCGAGCCCTTGAACAACTGGCTCACCATGGTTCCGTACGCCTGCAACGGGTCGGCGCCGGAGATGATGAGCGCGATCGCCGACAGCAGCAGCGCGAAGACGATCGCGAGCAGAGGCGGCAACAGCCGCGTGCGCCACGAACTCACTCCGGACTTCACTGGACTTCCTCTCCCTCTCCCGCGGCACCGGTCATCGCGGAGCCGAGTTCCTGCGGGGTCACCGTGGCCGGGTTCGCCGAACTCACCAGCCGTCCGCGCAGCATCACGCGGATGGTGTCGGACAGCCCGATCAGCTCGTCGAGGTCGGCGGAGACCAGCAGCACCGCGAGCCCGTCCGCGCGGGCCTGGCGGATCTGCTCCCAGATCAGCGCCTGCGCGCCGACGTCCACCCCGCGCGTCGGGTGCGAAGCGATCAGCAGCACCGGATCACCGGACAGCTCTCGCCCGACGATCAGCTTCTGCTGATTACCGCCGGACAGCGCGGCCGCGGGCACGTCGATGCCGGGCGTGCGCACGTCGTACTCGCGCACGATCCGTTCGGTGTCCCGGCGAGCACCGGCGATGTCGAGCAATTGCCCGCCGGAGATCGGCTTACGCGTCTGGTAGCCGAGAATCCTGTTGACCCACAACGGTTGCGTGAGCAGCAGACTGTGCCGCGTGCGGTCTTCGGCGATGTAGCCGATGCCCGCTTCCCGCCGCGCCAGCGTGCCGAGCTTGATCAGGTCGTGGGTCTTCCCGTCACTCTCGGACAGCTCGATGTGCCCGCCACTCGCCTTGCGCATGCCCATGATCGTCTCGACCAGCTCGGTCTGGCCATTGCCTTCGACACCGGCGATACCGAGCACCTCCCCCGCGTGCACGGTGAAGGAGATGTCGTCGAGCACAGTGCGCTCCGAGCCCTCGGCCGACAGCCGAAGCTCGCGCACGCGCAGTACTTCGCGCTCGGTCACGGTGGACTCGCGCGTTTCCGGGCTGGGCAGCTCCGAACCGACCATCATCTCGGCGAGCTGACGGCTCGTGATGGTCTTCGGATCGACCGTGCCGACCGTGGTGCCGCGGCGGATCACGGTCACCGTGTCCGCGATGGCGCGCACTTCGTCGAGCTTGTGCGAGATGAACAGGAAGGTGTAGCCCTCGTCCTTCATCCCGCGGACGGTCTCGAACAGCGCGTCGACCTCCTGAGGCACGAGCACGGCGGTCGGCTCGTCCAGAATGATGATCTTCGCGCCGCGGTAGAGCACCTTGACGATCTCCACGCGCTGGCGGTCGGCCACGCCGAGTTCCTCCAGCAGCGCGTCCGGCTTCGCGTGCAGCCCGGTCTGCTCGGCCAGCTTCGCCAGCCGGGACCGCGCCACGCGGCCGATGCCGTGCATGCCCTCCGCGCCGAGGAACACGTTCTCCGCGACGGTGAGATTGTCCGCGAGCATGAAGTGCTGGTGCACCATGCCGATCCCGGCACGGATGGCGTCCTGCGGGTCGCGCAGCCTCACCTCGGTGCCATTGATCGCGATGGCGCCCTCGTCGGGCTGCTGCATCCCGTAAAGGATCTTCATCAGGGTCGACTTGCCCGCGCCGTTCTCCCCGCACAGCGCGTGCACCTCGCCCGCGGCGACGGTGAGGTCGACATCGGAATTGGCGACCACGCCGGGAAACCGCTTGGTGATGCGGGTCAGCTGAACGGCCGGGGTGCCGGGTACGGCGCCGGCCTCGGTTGCGCTCATCGGAAGAACGTCTCCGTTCTGTCGAAACGTGCCAGGGCTCGGAAGGAAGCTTCCTTCCGAGCCCTGGCACGGGGGGTCTGCTA